>NZ_UNRH01000006.1:0-213154 GCF_900537135.1 Micrococcus sp. Alg238-R198 | reverse complement strand
GGCCTGGTTCACCCTGGAGGACCTCGGGGCGATGATCCGGGCCCACCGGCCCGATGACACCATCACCAAAGCCGTCGCCCGAATCCTGCGCGCCGACCTGATCGTCATCGACGACATCGGCCTGCTGCCGGTCGCCGACGATGCCGCCGAGGGCCTCTACCGCATCGTGGACGCCGCCTACGAGAAACGCTCCGTAGCGATCAGCTCGAACCTGCACCCGGCCGGCTTCGACGAGCTGATGCCCAAGACCCTGGCCACCGCCACCGTGGACCGGCTCCTGCACCACGCCCACGTGTGCCAGACCACCGGAGACTCCGTACGGATGACCCAGGCAATGGCCGGGAAGGGAGTCATGCCACTGAACTGATCCCATCACGGTGGCCAGCACCACCACCCAAACGGGCAAACCAGCTGGCCACCAGTGGGCAGTTCTGATGKCCMYSAKMGKGRWGWAACMCTGGCCGCCTATGGGCAGAACTCAATGGCCCTTGACAGGGCTCTCCGGAGGCCGGGCCGGCCCCGCCCCCTCGGACGGTGCAGAGGGGGCGGAGGGGGCCTCGTCCGGCGCCCACCGAAAGTGTCACCCTCACCTCGCCACGTGGACCGTCACAAGCGACGGCCCTGCTGGCCTGCACCCCGTGCGACTCCCCTGCCCGGTCTCTACGTGACGAGGCTCGTTCCGGCCGCTGAGAGCGGCGTAGGAGTCGCGGGCACGGGCATCAACGGGACGCGCGACGGGACGGCCCATTCAAGTGCCGCCGCGGCACGCAGACGTCGTCATGGGCAGCGCGGTGAGGCGCTCCTGGCGCGCCGCTGACTCTGCGCGGCGGTCGATGCCCGGGCCTACGCAGACCACGAGACAGCGGGACGGGCCACCAGGCGAACCCTTCACCCGGGCACCACGCCTGGCCCCCGAGCGGCGAGTAGGCCGGTCGCCGTGACCGGCCCCGCGGCGCAGGAGCTGGCTGCCCGCGACGGCGCCGTGTCGCTCCGCAGCACACGCGGCATGAAAACGCCGCAGGCCGGACCCCAAGGGGTCCGGCCTGCGGCGTTCGACGACGGTCGGGTCAGTGGGCGTACTTGCCCCGAGAGAACTCGTAGACCCACCCGAAGGTGAAGTAGGCGCCCGCGATGACGCCGATGATGAAGATCCACCAGCCGACGGCCAGACCGGTCACGATGATCGCGCAGGCCAGGCCGAGGCCCAGCGGCCACCAGCTCCAGGGAGCGAAGGTGCCGTAGGTGCCGGCGTAGTCGGCGATCTGGCCGTCCGCATCATCGGCGGGCCCGACGCCGTACTTCCGCTCGGTGACGTTCAGGTACCACGCGATCATCCAGGACATCCCGCCCACGGCGTAGATGGCCGGGATGCCTGCCCACTCGGTCCACTCGACCCAGAACCCGTAGAGGGTGGCGGCTGCGATGAAGAACAGGCCGATGATCCAGAAGATGTTGGCTGCGACCTTCACTGGGCGACCTTCTCTCCGAAGGCCTCAGACGTGTTCTGAGGCGAGTGCGGGAAGAGCTCCGGGTGGTGCAGATCCAGCGCCGGACGCTCGGAGCGGATGCGCGGCAGGGAGTGGAAGTTGTGCCGCGGCGGCGGGCACGAAGTGGTCCACTCGAGCGAGGCGCCGAAGCCCCACGGGTCGTCCACGGTGACCTTCTTGCCATAGCGCGAGGTGATGTAGACGTTCCAGAAGAACGGGATCAGCGACGCGCCGAGAACGAAGGAGAACACCGAGGAGAACGCGTTCATCGCCTGGAAGCTGTCCTCCACCATGTAGTCCGCGTAGCGACGGGGCATGCCGATGACACCGAGCCAGTGCTGGATCAGGAACGTGCCGTGGAAGCCCACGAACAGCATCCAGAACTGGATCTTGCCGAGACGCTCGTTCAGCATCTTGCCGGTGAACTTCGGCCACCAGAAGAAGAAGCCGGCGAACATCGCGAACACCACGGTGCCGAAGACGACGTAGTGGAAGTGCGCCACGACGAAGTACGTGTCGGACACCTGGAAGTCCAGGGGCGGCGACGCCAGGATGACGCCGGTCAGGCCACCGAACAGGAAGGTGACCATGAAGCCGAGCGTCCACAGCATCGGGGTCTCGAAGGTGATCGAACCGCGCCACATGGTGCCGATCCAGTTCACGAACTTCACGCCGGTCGGGACCGCGATGAGCATGGTCATCACGGAGAAGAACGGCAGGAGCACGGCGCCGGTCACGTACATGTGGTGCGCCCACACCGTCACGGAGAGCGCGGCGATCGCCGTCGTCGCGAACACGATGGACTTGTAGCCGAAGATCGGCTTGCGGGAGAACACCGGGATGATCTCCGACACGACGCCGAAGAACGGCAGGGCGATGATGTACACCTCGGGGTGGCCGAAGAACCAGAAGAGGTGCTGCCACAGGATGGCGCCGCCGTTCTCCGGGTTGAAGATGTGGCCGCCGAAGCGACGGTCCAGGCCCAGCGCGAAGAGCGCGGAGGCAAACGGCGGGAACGCCACCATGATCAGGATGCCGGTGATGAGCGTGTTCCAGGTGAAGATCGGCATGCGCCACATCGTCATGCCAGGAGCACGCATCGTCAGGATCGTGGTGATGAAGTTGACGCCGCCCATGATCGTGCCGAAGCCCTGGAGGACCAGACCGAACACCCAGAGGTCACCGCCGACGCCCGGCGAGTACGTGGTGTTGGAGAGCGGGGCGTAGGCGAACCAGCCGAACGAGGCCGCACCCTGCGGGGTGAGGAAGCCGGCGGTCGCGATGAGCGAGCCGAACAGGAAGAACCAGAACGCCAGGGCGTTCAGACGCGGGAAGGACACGTCCGGAGCGCCGATCTGCAGCGGCACCAGCACGTTGGCGAAGCCCACGAAGAGCGGGGTCGCGAACATGAGCAGCATGAGCGTGCCGTGCATGGTGAACAGCTGGTTGTACTGCTCCTTCGTCTGCAGGATCTGCATGCCGGGCTCGAAGAGCTCCGCGCGGATCATGAGGGCCATGACGCCGCCGATGCAGAAGAAGATGAAGGACGTGATCAGGTACATGTACCCGAGCACCTTGTGGTCGGTCGTCGTCAGCCAGCTGACGACGATCTTGCCCAGCGAACGGGGCACCACACGAGGCTGCGCCTGTGAGCGCACCTCATCCGTTGCGTACTCGTAAGTGGTCATCAGTGGCTACCTCCACCGCGGGGGGTCTGGAGATCGCGCTCCATCGTCCCGGCGCCGTCAGGGTTGTTGTTGGGGTTGCGGCTGTACTCTTCGCCCACCTGACCCGGCTCCATCTCCTCGAGGCGGTCCACGAACTCGGCCTCGTCCACGACCTCGACGTTGAAGAGCATCTCGGAGTGGTACTCGCCGCACAGCTCGGCGCACTTGCCGTCGTAGCTGCCCAGCTCCTGGGGGGTCAGGTAGAGGTGGTTGGTCTTGCCGGGGATCATGTCGCGCTTCTGGAGGAACTGCGGGATCCAGAAGGAGTGCGCCACGTCGCGGGACTTCAGCTCGAAGTGCACCGGCACGTCGTTCGGCAGGTACAGGACCGGAAGGGTGTCACGCACGCCCTCGGTGCCGTCCAGCTGGGCCTGGATGCCGGAGTAGTGGGCCTCGATGACCTCGCCGTTCTCCTGCTCGTAGGAGTAGTTGAAGTCCCAGGACCACTGCTTGCCGTACACGGTGACGGTCAGCGGCGAGTCGTCCACGGGGCGGTCGACCTCGGTCTGGACGCGGTCGGTGAAGCCCCAGAGGGTGAAGACCATCAGAATCGGGATGGCCGTGAACATGGTCTCGAGCGGCACGTTGTAGGCCGTCTGCTTCGGGAAGCCCTGGTCGTTCTTGCGGCGGCGGTAGGCCACCATGCACCAGATCATGGCGCCCCAGGCGAGCAGGCCCACGACCAGGGCCGCGATCCAGGAGTTCACCCACAGGTCGGTGAGCTGGGCGTTGTGGTTGGTGGTGTCCCGGGTGCCGGGGTACCAGCCGCGCTGGACCTCTGCCGAACAGCCGGTCAGCACCAGGAGCGCCGTGGTGCCCACGGCACCGGCGGTCCAGCGGCGGCGAGTCCGACGTCCGGCGTCATTCTGTGCTCTCACAGACGGCCTTCCTCTTCATCTCGTGTGCGAGGGGCGTCCCCGCTCCCCCGGCGATTCGGCGACTTCTCGCAGCGTCCTCGCAGGGAGCACGGGTATGCCCTGATGATTCAGAGCCAGTCTAAGCCGAAACGCGCGGATTCTCCGCACCGTGACACGTGCCGATCGTGTCTGGGAGTCGGGTCCGAGCCTCCTGGGTGCGACGCCCGGGCACGACGACGGCGGGCCGGCCGAGGCCGACCCGCCGGTTCGCGGTCCGAGGCGCTCCGGGCGCCCGCAGATCAGTGGAAGGAGTCGCCGCAGGCGCACGAGCCGCCCGCGTTGGGGTTGTCGATCGTGAAGCCCTGCTTCGAGATGGTGTCGTCGAAGTCGATGGTCGCGCCCATGAGATAGGGCACGCTCATCTTGTCGACGATCACCTCGACCCCGTCGTAGTCACGGACGGTGTCGCCGTCGAGGACGCGCTCGTCGAAGTAGAGCTGGTAGATCAGGCCCGAGCAGCCGCCCGGCTGCACGGCGACGCGCAGCCGCAGGTCCGTGCGGCCCTCCTGCTCGAGCAGCGAGCGCACCTTGCCGGCCGCCACGTCGGTCAGCTCGACCTCGTGCGGGGGCAGGCCCTCGGCGTCCTGGGTCGCGCCGATCTCGACGCCGGTCTCCTCTGCGGACAGAGCCATCGTGACCTCCTCAGATCATGGGGCGCGGACGGGGCCGTCACGCGCGTGTGGTCTCCCGGACAACACTAGCCGCCCACGGAGTATTCCCGGCCCGCCGCACCGACGGGCCGGGCGGCACTCACGCGGACAGCCGCGCGAGCCAGAGCGCCTCGGCCACGACGGCCCGCTGGAAGTCGTCGATGTGCAGCGACTCGTTGGCCGAGTGCGCCCGCGTGTCCGGGTCCTCCACGCCCGTGATGAGGAGGGTGGCCTCCGGGAAGACCTCGGCGAGGTCCGCGGTGAACGGGATGGAGCCGCCCATGCCGATCGCCCGGGGCTCGACGCCCCAGGCGTCCTCCAGGGCGGCCATCATCGCGGCCGCGGCGGGGGCCGAGGTGTCCGTCGTGAACGGCTGACCGAACTCCCCCGCGGTGACCGTGATCTCCGCGCCGAGCACCGCCGCGGACTGCGCCTCCAGGTGGGTGCGCAGCGCCTCGAAGGCCTCCGCGGGCTCCATGCCGGGGCCCAGGCGCAGCGAGAACTTCGCGCGCGCCGCGGGCTGGATCGTGTTCGAGGACTCCGCGACCGAGGGCGCGTCGATCCCGATGATGCTCAGCGCGGGAGCGTTCCACAGCCGGTCCGCGACCGGGCCGCGGCCGGCCAGGGTCACCCCGTCCAGCACGCCCGCGTCCGCACGGAAGACGTCCTCGGGGTAGTCCAGGCCCGCGGTCTGCCGCGGCTCGAGGCCGGGCACGGCGACCGCGCCGTCCGCGTCGTGGAGCGTGGCGATCAGCCGCGAGAGCAGGACGACGGCGTCCAGGACCGGCCCGCCGAACATGCCGGAGTGCACGGCGTGGTCGAGCACCCGGACGGTCACCGTGCCGTCCACCAGCCCGCGCAGGGAGGTGGTCAGCGCGGGCTCCCCCACGGCCCAGTTGGACGAGTCCGCGACCACGATCGCGTCGGCGTCGAGGCGCGCCCGGTGCTTCTCCAGGAAGGTGCGGAAGGTGGGCGAGCCGGCCTCCTCTTCGCCCTCGATGAAGACGCGGACGCCGACGCCGGCGTCGGGCAGGACGTCCCGCAGAGCGGCGAGGGCGGCGAGGTGGACCATGATGCCGGCCTTGTCGTCGGCGGCGCCGCGGCCGTACAGCCGCCCGCCGCGCTCGGTGGCCACGAGCGGCGGGGTGTCCCAGAGGTCCTCGTCCCCGATCGGCTGCACGTCATGATGGGCATACAACAAGACAGTGGGCTTGTCGGAGGCGCCGGGCTTCTCGCCGATCACCGCCGGCCCGCCGGGCCGGCCGTCGTCGCGGGTCTCGGTCACGATCTCCACCTCCTGCAGGCCCGCCTCGCGCAGCAGGCCCGCGACGGCCTCCGCGGACCGCTCGAGCTGGGTGCGGTCCGCGGAGTCCCAGGCGATGCCCGGGATCGCCACGAGGTCGGTGAGGGTCTGGAGGGTCGTCGGGAAACGGGCCTCGACGGCCTCACGGACGGCGGAGACGAGGGCCGCGTCCTGCGGCGCACGGGAGGTGATGTCAGTCATGACGGCCAGCGTAGACGGCGGCCGGGCCGAGGGTCGTGCCCCCGGGCGGTCCGGACGCGCCCCACCACTAGACTGGACGGGTGTTCAAGCGAGACAAGACCCCCGAGACCGCGCCCGCCCCCTCGACTCACGGCTCCTCGGCCGCTCCCGCCGAGGGCGCCGCCGTGGCCGAGGCCGGGCCGCGCGACCGCTCGCAGGGCAAGAAGGGCCCGACTCCGCGGCGCCGCGACCAGGAGGCCGCGCGCCGTCGCACCCTGGTCCCCGAAGATCGCAAGGCGGCTCGCAAGGCCGAGCGTCAGGCGATGGCCCAGGAGCGGATGCGCCAGCGCGCCGCGCTGGAGACCGGGGACGAGCGCGGTCTCCCGGCACGCGACAAGGGGCCGCAGAAGCGCTGGGTCCGTGACTACGTGGACGCGCGCACCGGCATCGGCGAGTGGCTCATGCCCGTCGTCTTCGCCTACGTCGTGCTCATGTTCATCCCCGGCCGCGAGGCGCAGCTGATCCTGATGATCAGCCTGTACGTCCTCGTGGCCCTCGTGCTCATCGAGAGCTTCCTGGTCAGCCGGCACATCAAGAAGGGCCTCACGGAGCGCTTCGGCACGCCGGAGCCCGGGACCGGCTTCTACGGCATCATGCGGGCCCTGCAGTTCCGCCGCCTGCGTCTGCCCAAGCCCCAGGTCAAGCGGGGCGAGTACCCCGCCTGACACGACACCGCGCCACGGCCCGGACGCCGGTGGGTCCGGGCCGTCGCGTCCCCGGCGAGCAGACCGTCAGCCCCGCAGGGACCGGGCCAGCCCGGCGGTGATCCGGCCGGCCCAGAACGGGCCCTCGTAGAGGAACGCGGTGTAGCCCTGGACGAGGTCCGCGCCCGCGTCGAGGCGGGCCTGGACGTCGTCGGCGTCCGTCACGCCGCCCACGCTGACGACGGCGGTGCCCGTCGGCAGCGCCGCCCGCAGGACCTCCAGCACCCGCATCGACCGCTCCTGGAGCGGGGCGCCGGACAGGCCGCCCGCGCCCAGGGCGTCCACGTCGGCACGCGGGGTGCGCAGGCCCTCCCGGGAGACGGTTGTGTTGGTCGCGATGACGCCGTCGAGTCCGAGGCGCTCGGCGAGCGCCCCGACGGCGCGCACGTCGTCGTCCGCCAGGTCCGGGGCGATCTTCACGGTCAGCGGCACGCGTCGGTCCGGGACCGCACGGTCGGCCTCCTCGCGCACCGCCGTGAGGATCGGCTCCAGCGCGTCGATCTCCTGCAGCTGGCGCAGCCCCGGCGTGTTCGGCGAGGACACGTTGACCGTCAGGTAGTCGGCGTGGGGCGCGAGCAGGCGGGTCGAGGCCCGGTAGTCGTCCGCCGCGTCCTCGAGGGGGACCACCTTGGTCTTGCCGATGTTCACGCCCAGGACCGGCCGGGCCGGGCCGAAGCGGCGCTCCAGTGTCTGCCGGGTCCGCGCCAGGCGGGGGGCGACGGCCGCCGCGCCGTCGTTGTTGAAGCCCATGCGGTTGACCAGCGCCCGGTCGTCCACGAGACGGAACAGTCGCGGCTGCGGGTTGCCGGGCTGCGGCTGCGCCGTGATCGTGCCGACCTCGATGTGGCCGAACCCGAGGTCGGCCAGAGCGGCGGTCCCCCGGCCGTCCTTGTCGAACCCCGCGGCCAGGCCGAAGGGCGTCGGGAACCGCAGGCCCATGACCGTGCGCGCGAGCATCGGGTCCGGGCGGAAGGCGGCGCGCAGGGCGGCGGACGCCCCGGTGCGCTCGACCAGCCGGATCGCGTCGAAGCCCCGATGGTGCGCCTGCTCCGCGTCCATGCCGCCGAACACGGCACGGAAGAAGGGCGGGTACAGGCGAGGCGCACGGGAGGTCAGGAGGCCGTCGACGGCGGACTTGGGATCAGGCAGCTGCATGCCCCCATCCTCGCACGGGCCTCCCGCCCGTCCGGGGTCCTCCTAGAGTGGTCGGATGGCCCGTGACCCGATCCAGCCGCCGCCCCCGGACCCCTCCGCCCCGCACGGCGCACCCGCCGGCGGACCGACGGAGGAGGACACCCGCCCGTTCCTCGACGATCCGCCGGGCCTGGGCTGGGTCCCGGACGGGCTGCCGGGCTTCGAACGATGCACGCTCGGCCTCGACACCGATGAACAAGGACAGAACCTTGTCACAGTGGTGCGTCCGCGCACCGACGCCGCCCGTGACCCGGCCCGGCGGCCCATCCTCTCGGTGCACGGCTGGAGCGACTACTTCTACAACGCCCCGCTCGCCCACGCGTTCGAGGCCGCCGGCTACGCCTTCCACGCCGTCGACCTCCGCCACTACGGCCGCTCGCTGCGCACGGGACAGACGCCCGGCTGGACGGACGACCTGGCCCGCTACGACGCGGACCTCGAGGCCGCGTTCGAGACCATCGCCCAGGACCACCCGTTGCCGCCCATCCTCATGGGACACTCCACCGGCGGGCTGATCGCCGCGCTGTGGGCGGACCGGAATCCCGGCCGCCTCGCCGCGCTCGTGCTCAACAGCCCGTGGCTGGAGATGCAGGGCAGCGCGGGGGTGCGCCTGCTGGCGAAGTCCATCGTGGGGCCCGTCTCCGCCATGAAGCCCTACGCCATGCTCACACTGCCGCGCATCGACCACTACTGGCGCACCCTCTCGGACCAGGCCGAGGGCGAATGGGACCTGCACCCGCTCTGGCGTCCCCCGCACGCGTTCGAGGTGCCGGCCGCCTGGCTGAGTGCGGTCCTCTCGGGGCACCGGGCCGTGGCCGGGCGGCTCGACGTCACCGTGCCGATCCTCGTGCTCGTCTCCGCGCGCGGGCATCGGGGCACGTCCTACGCCGAGGCGATGCTGACCTCGGACATCGTCCTGGACCCCGACGCCATGGCCCGCCGCTCCCTGCGGCTCGGCGACCGGGTGACCGTCCACCGGCTCCCCGACGCGCTGCACGACGTGTTCGCCTCCCCCGCGTCGGTGCGCGAGGCGGCCGGTGCCGCGACGCTCACGTGGCTGGGCGCCTACGCGCCGCCGTCGGCGTCCGAGGCCGAGTCCGGCGCGCCGGACGACGGTGCCGGCTGAGGGGTGTCCACGGCGCCGCCGTAGCGGCGGTCCCGGCGGGCGTAGGTCTCGACGGCGGCCCACAGGGTCCGCCGGTCGACGTCCGGCCACAGCACGTCCAGGAACAGCAGCTCCGCGTAGGCGGACTGCCACAGCAGATAGTTGGACAGGCGCTGCTCCCCCGAGGTCCGCAGGAACAGGTCCACGTCCGGGACGACGTCGACGTCCTGACCCGTGCGGAAACCGCGGTCGAGGTAGCGGGTGATGACGTCCTCGCTGATCTCCCCCGGCCGCATCCGGCCGGCCCGGACCTCTTCGGCGATCGCCTGGACGCCGTCCAGGATCTCGGCCCGGCTGCCGTAGTTCACGCACATGTGCAGGGTGGTGCCGGTGTTGTGGCGCGTGAGCTCCTCGGCCTCCTGCAGCTCCCGGATCACGGGGGTCCAGAGGCGCGGGGCCCGCCCGTTCCACCGGATCCGCACGTTCCACGAGTGCAGGGTGTCCCGCTGCCGGCGCAGCACGTCCCGGGAGAAGCCCATGAGGAAGCGCACCTCCTCCGCCGAGCGCCGCCAGTTCTCCGTGGAGAACGCATACGCGGACACGTGGCCGATCCCCAGCTCCACCGCCCCGGCGACGACGTCCAGCAGCGCCGCCTCGCCGGCCCGATGGCCCTCGGTGCGCGGCAGGCCGCGCTGGTTGGCCCACCGTCCGTTGCCGTCCATCACGATCGCCACATGCCGGGGCACGAAACGCGGGTCGATCCGCGGGGCGACCGCACCCGAGGGGTGCGGCGGCGGGGACTGCGGGGCTCGGTCGGCGCTCATGGTCTCCTCTCGACGCGCGGGGCGGGGAGGCCGAGGTCCTGGTCCAGGACGGACAGGGACACCAGGCGCCGCTCGGCGTGGAACTGCAGGTACGCGGCCACGATACCGGCCGCCTCGCGGCGGGCGGGGGCCCCGGAGGCGTCCGCGGTGGCCCAGTCCCCCGCCGCGAGGGCCGAGAGCAGGTCGAAGGTCTCCGGGGCTGGGTGCGCGGCACCGGGTGGCCTGCATTCGAGACAGACGGCCCCGCCGAGGCCCACGTGCAGCGCCGTGTGCGGGCCGGGGGCGCCGCAGCGGGCGCACCGGTCGAAGGTGGGGGCCCAGCCGGCCTGGGCGAGCGCGCGCAGCAGGAACGAGTGCAGGATCAGGCGTGGGTCGTGCGCACCGCGGGCCAGCGCGGCCAGCGCGCCGTGGAAGAGGCGGTACTGGGCGCGCCGACCGTCGTCGTCCACCGCGGGGACCCGCTCGACGGCCTCGGCGAGGGCGCCGGCGACGGTGTAGGCGTCGTAGTCAGCGGCCAGCATCGTTGCGTACGGGTGCAGCAGCTGCGCCTGGCTCACGGTGTGCAGCTCGCCCCGGCCGCGCGCGAGCTGGAGCGTGGAGTGCATGAACGGCTCCACCACCGAGCCCAGCCGGGAGGACGTCTTGCGCACCCCCTTGGCCACGGCCCGGACCAGGCCGTGCTCGGGGGTGAGCGCCTCGACGATGCGATCGGCCTCCCCCAGACGGTGGGTGCGCAGCACGATGGCCTCGGTGCGGAACGAGTTCGCCGCGTAGCCGCCGTGCCGCGCACCCCGCCAAGAGGAGCCGGAGCCGCTCACGCGCGCAGGGCGCGGTTCACCGCGGACACCACGGCCTTCAGCGAGGCGGTGGTGGTGTTGTGGTCCAGGCCAACGCCCCAGAGGACACGGTCGCCCACGGCCGCCTCCACGTAGGCGGCGGCCATGGCCGCGCCGCCCTCGGACAGTGCGTGCTCGGAGTAGTCGAGCACGCGGACGTCCACGCCCTCCTCGCCGAGGATGCGCAGGAACGCGTCGATCGGGCCGTTGCCCTGCGCCGCGCGGGTCTGCGTGACGCCGTCGACCTCGAGCTCGGCCTCCATCCGGAACGCGCCGTCCTCGCCGGAGGCCGAGGAGACCGAGCGGAGCCGGTAGTGGCCCCACTGCGCCTCCGCCGCGTCGGCGGGCAGGTACTCGTCCTGGAACACGCGCCACAGGTCGGCGCCGGAGACCTCGCCGCCCTGGGCGTCGGCCAGATCCTGGATGACGTGGGAGAACTCGATCTGCGCGCGGCGCGGCAGGTCCAGGTTGTGCTCGGACTTGAGCAGGTAGGCGACGCCGCCCTTGCCGGACTGCGAGTTCACGCGGATGACGGCCTCGTAGGAGCGGCCGATGTCCTTCGGGTCGATGGGCAGGTACGGCACGGCCCACGGGATGCCGTCCACGTCGGTGCCGGCCGCCTTGGCGTCGACCTCCATGGCCTCGAAGCCCTTCTTGATGGCGTCCTGGTGGGAGCCGGAGAAGGCCGTGAAGACGAGGTCGCCGCCCCAGGGCGAGCGCTCGGGCACGGCCAGCTGGTTGCAGTACTCGACCGTGCGCTTGATGTGGTCCATGTCGGAGAAGTCGATCATGGGGTCGACGCCCTGCGAGTACAGGTTCATGCCCAGCGTCACCAGGTCCACGTTGCCGGTGCGCTCGCCGTTGCCGAACAGGCATCCCTCGATGCGGTCCGCCCCGGCCAGGTAGCCCAGCTCGGCGGCGGCCACGCCCGTGCCGCGGTCGTTGTGCGGGTGGAGGGAGAGGATGAGCGAGTCACGGTGCTCCAGGTTGCGGTGCATCCACTCGATCGAGTCGGCGTACACGTTCGGGGTGGACATCTCCACCGTCGCCGGCAGGTTCAGGATCATCTTGCGGTCGGTGGAGGCCTCCAGGACCGTGGCCACCTCGTCCGAGATGCGCCGGGCGAACTCGAGCTCGGTGCCCGTGTAGGACTCGGGCGAGTACTCGTAGGTGATCTGCGTGCCCTTGAGCTGCTCCTCGAACTTCTTCACCAGGCGCGCGCCGGAGGTCGCGATGTCCACGATCCCGTCCTCGTCCTGCCGGAACACCACGCGGCGCTGCAGCACCGACGTCGAGTTGTACAGGTGCACGATGGCCCGGTCGGCGCCCTCGAGCGCCTCGAAGGTGCGCTCGATCAGGTGCTCACGGGACTGCGTGAGGACCTGGATGGTGACGTCGTCCGGGATGTGGTCGCCCTCGATGAGCTGACGGACGAAGTCGTAGTCGGTCTGCGAGGCGGACGGGAAGCCGACCTCGATCTCCTTGAAGCCCATGCCGACGAGCAGCTGGAACATGCGCAGCTTGCGCTCGGGGCCCATGGGGTCGATCAGGGCCTGGTTGCCGTCGCGCAGGTCCACGGCGCACCAGCGTGGTGCCTCGGTGATGACCTTGTCCGGCCAGGTGCGGTCCGGGAGGGCGACCTCGATCTGGTCCTGGAACGGGACGTACTTGTGGAACTTCATCCCCGACGACTTCTGCAGATGGGCGCTCATGCGTGTTCTCCCTCGACGTGCGCGCGGCGGGCGCGCGAAAGGTGGGTGGTCGGTGGCCGGACCGGGAGGTCAGGGGCTCCGCACGGGGTGTCCGGTCCGGGGGGAGGCGTCCTGCCTCCGCATGCGCTCAGGCGGCGTGGATCACGGCCTGGCACGGGGACCCCGTGCGGCCGGGAAGTAGCAGGCGGGCCGTGGCCGGCGCTGTCGTCGCGAGGCGGAGGGACATGCCCCCGACCCTAGCACCGAGGTGGGCCGGGCCACAGGAGGCCGTCCCCGTGTGACGCACGACGACGGCGGCCCGCTCCGGCGCGTGCGCGCCCGGGCCGGGGCCTCCGGCTCAGAAGCCGAGTCGGCCGAGCTGTTTGGGGTCGCGCTGCCACTCCTTGGCGACCTTGACCCGCAGGTCCAGGTGCACCTTGGTGCCGAGCATGCGCTCGATGCCCGCCCGCGCCTGCGCGCCGATCTCACGCAGCCGGGAGCCGCCCTTGCCGATGATGATGCCCTTCTGGCTGTCCCGCTCGACGAAGACGTTCGCCCACACGTCCATGAGGGGCCGATCCGCGGGGCGGTCCTCGCGCAGGGACATCTCCTCGACCACCACGGCCACCGAGTGCGGCAGCTCGTCGCGCACTCCCTCCAGGGCCGCCTCCCGGATGAGCTCGGCGACCATGACCGCCTCCGGCTCGTCCGTGAGCTCGCCGTCGGGGTACAGGGGCGGCCCGGCCGGCAGCAGGCCCGCGAAGACGCCCAGGACGTCGTCGACCTGGCGGCCGGCCACCGCCGAGACCGGCACGACGGCCGCGAAGCCCTCCCCGCCGTTCTCCGGCCCGAGGACCTCGTCGCCCAGCGCGGTCACGGCCACGAGCTGCGCCATGAGCTGCTCCGGGCCCACCTTGTCCGTCTTCGTCACCACGGCGACCACCGGGGTGCGGTGCAGGTAGGAGAGCTGCTGGGCGATGAACCGGTCGCCGGGACCGATCGCCTCGTCGGCCGGCAGGCACATGCCCACGGCGTCGACCTCGTTGAGCGTCTCCGCCACGAGGTCGTTGAGGCGCTCGCCGAGCAGGGTGCGGGGCCGGTGCAGGCCCGGGGTGTCCACGAGCACGAGCTGGAAGTCCTCGCGGTGGACGATCCCGCGGATGGTGTGGCGCGTGGTCTGCGGCTTGGAGGAGGTGATCGCCACCTTCTCCCCCACCAGCGCGTTGGTGAGCGTGGACTTGCCGGCGTTCGGCCGGCCCACGAGCGAGACGAAGCCGGAACGGAAGCCGTCCGCGGCGCGGGCCGGATCGACGAGATCGGTCATGGGGTCATCCTTGTCAGGCGGGGCGTGGGGTGGGGCGGCCGGCTCAGGCCACGGGGTCGGCGGGCGTGGCGCCGTGGGCCTGCTCCTCGCGCCGGCGCAGCCGCACCGGGCGGTCGGGGGTCTCGGAGACGCGCAGGCGCGCGACCCGGTTGCGGCGGGGCTCGAGGGTGTCCGCGACGAGCTCGATCCCCTGGACCACGACGCGCGAGCCCTGGATCGGGACGCGGCCGAGCTCCTTGGCCAGGAGGCCGCCGACCGTGTCGACGTCGTCGTCCTCGTCCTCCTCCGGCAGCTCGAACTCCTCCCGGAAGTCGTGGATGCCCATGCGCGCGTCGACGGAGTAGACGCCGGGCGCGACGAACTCCACCTCGGGGCGGTCCGGGTGGTCGTCCTCGTCGTAGATCTCGCCGACGATCTCCTCGATGAGGTCCTCGAGCGTCACGAGCCCCGCCGTGCCGCCGTACTCGTCCACCACCACGGCCACGTGGGTGGACTCGCGCTGCAGCTCCTGCAGGAGGGTGGCCACGGACTTCGACTCGGGGACGAAGCGGACGTCGCGCATGACCTCGGTGACGGGGGTGTCGGTCGCAGCGCTGTCGTGGTGCAGGGCGCGGGTGACGTCCTTGAGGTGCAGCATGCCCCGGATGTCGTCGGCGTCCTCGCCGATCACCGGGATGCGGGAGTTGCCGGAGCGCAGGAACAGGGCCATGGCCTGGCCGAGCGTGTGGTCGGCGTCGATCGTGACGACGTCGGTGCGCGGCACCATGACGGAGCGGACGATGGTGTCGTTCATGGAGAACACCGACTGGATCAGCTCCGCCTCGGAGTCGGCGAGCACGTCCGCGTCGTGGGCGCGGGCGACGAACTCGCGCAGGTGGCGCTCCTGGAAGTCGTCCTCGTCCTCCGGCTCGACCTCGCGACGGCGCCGGTCCCGGTCCAGGCGGGCGGCGAGCGGGCCCAGGGCCCGGCGGAGCACCCACACGAGCCCGCCGAGGCGGCGGGCGACGGCGGCCTCGTTGCGGGAGCCGATCGGCCGCGGGCTCCAGACGCCCAGCAGGGCGGCCACGCCCACGAGCACGACCGCGGCGATCGCCACGGCGAGCCACGTGTCGTCCACCACCGCGTCGGCGGCCGCGGTCAGGCAGACGGCCGACAGGGCCTCGGCGACGAAGCGCCAGACCCGCAGGGCGCCGAGGTGGCTCTCCCGCTCACGGGCGATCTCCAGGACCTTGGAGCCGGGTCGCTCGCGGACGATGTCCTCCGCGTCCCGCCGGGAGAGGTAGGAGAACGCGGACTCGGCCAGGGACAGCGTCCAGGTCAGGCCGAGGAAGACCAGGAAGAGGGCGAAGAGGACGGCGGGTGTCAGCATGGGCGGTGCCGTCAATCCTCGACGGTGGGGGCCGGGGCGGGCCGCCCCAGGACCTCGGAGACGAGCCGATCCTGGAGCGTGAACATCTCCTCGCGCTCGGCGTCCTCGAGATGGTCGTAACCGAGCAGGTGGAGCATGCCGTGGGTGAGCAGCAGGAGCAGCTCGTCGTCACGGGAGTGCCCGCCGCGCGCCGCCTGCTCTGCGGCGACCTCGGGGCAGAGCACGACGTCGCCGAGCACGCCCTCGGCCGGCGCCTCGGGCGAGCCGGGGGTCAGCTCGTCCATGGGCAGGCTCATCACGTCGGTGGGCCCGGGCAGGTCCATCCACTCCTCGTGCAGCTCGGCCATGCGTACGGCGTCCACGACGGTCACGGCCGTCTCGGCGCGCTCGTGGACGTGCAGGCGCGCGTACACGTGCCGGGCCATGCGCAGCAGCGCGTCCTCGGGGACCTCGATCCCCGACTCGTTCAGGATCTCAACGGCCACGGCGGGCCCCTCCTCGCTTCTGGGACCGCTCCGCGGGGCCGCGGGCGGCGTCGTAGGCGTCCACGATGGCGCTCACCAGCGAGTGCCGGACCACGTCGGAGGAGTCGAAGCGGACCATCTCCAGTCCCTCGATCCCCTCGAGCACCTCGACGGCCTGGGCCAGGCCGGACTGGGTGCCGCGCGGCAGGTCCACCTGCGAGGTGTCGCCTGTGACGACCATGCGGGCACCGAAGCCGAGGCGGGTCAGGAACATCTTCATCTGCTCGCCGGTGGTGTTCTGGGCCTCGTCGAGGATCACGAACGCGTCGTTCAGGGTGCGGCCGCGCATGTACGCCAGCGGGGCGACCTCGATGGTCCCGGCCTCCATCAGCCGCGGGATCGACTCGGGCTCGATCATGTCGTGCAGCGCGTCGTACAGAGGGCGCAGGTACGGGTCGATCTTCTCGGAGAGCCCGCCGGGCAGGAAGCCGAGCCGCTCGCCGGCCTCGACGGCCGGGCGGGTGAGGATGATGCGGTTGACCTCCTTGGCCTGCAGCGCCTGCACCGCCTTGGCCATCGCCAGGTAGGTCTTGCCGGTGCCGGCCGGGCCGATGCCGAAGACGACGGTGGAGCGGTCGATCGCCTCCACGTAGTCCTGCTGGTGCAGGGTCTTCGCGCGGATGCGGCGGCCCCGGCCCGAGAGGATCGAGTCCAGGTGCAGCTGACCCGCGCCGCGCCCGGTGGCGGCGTCGCGGACGTGGTGGACCACCTGGCCCATCACCTCGGGGGTGACGGCCTGGTCGCGGCGGGCGATCGAGCGCAGGTCCTCGACGACGCGCCGCACCGTGGCCACCTCGGCCACCGGCCCGGCCAGGTCCAGCCGCTGGTCGCGGACCGTGACGTCCACGGTGGGGAACACGCCGCCGAGGATCCGCAGCAGGGCGTCCTGCGGTCCGAGCGTGCGGACCATGAGGTCGGCGGACTCGAACGCGACCCCCTCGTGCGCGGTGGCGGGCGGGGTCGGGGTCGTGGGGGGCACGGTCACGATGGGGTGGATCACCTCGGGGTCGCGGGGGCGGGACATCCCGTCCAGTCTAGGCGTCGGCGCGCCGTCCTGCCGGGGCTCACCAGCGGCCGAGCCGGTGCTGGAGCACGGCGAGGGCGGCGGGGCCGGCCGTGGAGGCGCGCAGCACGTGCGGGCCGAGCCGCACCGGCACGGCCCCCGCGGCCACGCAGGCCTCGAGCTCGGCCGGGCCGATCCCGCCCTCGGGGCCCACGACGACGGCGATCTCGGCGGCCGCGGAGAGTCGCTCCGCGGGCACCGTGGACACCCCGTGCTCCGCGTCCTCGTGCAGCACGAGGACGAGCCGGCCGCCGTCGTCGTCCCGGGCCAGCCCGGCGACCGCCGTCCCGGAGACGTGGTCTCGGACCGCGGGCACCCGGGCGCGACGCGCCTGCTTGGCGGCCGCGCGGGCCGTGTCCGCCCACTTCTGGCGGGCCTTGGCGGCCTTGGGGCCCTTCCAGCGGACGATCGAGCGCTCCGCCTCCCAGGGCACCACGGCGTCCACGCCGAGCTCGACGGCGGCCTGGACCGCCATGAGGTCCCGGTCGCCCTTGGCGAGGGCCTGGACGAGCACGAGCGCCGGGGTGGGCGCCGGCTCCTCCGCCACCGCGTCCAGCCGCACGGACACCGCGTCCGGGGCGGCCGCGAGCACGGTGCCGTGGCCGAGCGTGCCCGACCCGTCGGCCAGGAGCACGGCCTCCCCGGGGGCCAGGCGCATGGCCGCGGCGGCGTGCCGGGCCTCGGCGCCGTCGAAGACGACCTCCGCGCCCGCGCTCGCGCCGGCCAGGGCGCCCGGCTCGAGGTGGAACAGGGGGGCGGTCACAGGTTCCTCAGGTTCTCCCGCAGCCGGGCGAACATGCCCTTGGCCTGGGGTGCGCCGTGCACGACCTCCTCGCCGCGCACCTCGGCCAGGCGCTCCAGGAGCTGGCGCTGCTCGTCGTCCAGGTCGGTGGGCGTGGTGACCACCACGTCCACCTTGAGGTCGCCACGGCCCTGCCCGCGCAGGCGACCGACGCCCAGGCCGTGGAGGACCTCGACGTGGCCGGACTGCACGCCCGGGTCCAGGCTGAGGGACTGCTTGCCGTCCAGGGTGTCCAGCGTGACGGTGGTGCCCAGGGCCGCGGCGGCCATGGGGACGGTCACGGTGGTGGCCAGGTGGTCGCCCTCGCGGCGGAAGGTCTCGTCCGGGCGGACCGCGATCTCCACGTAGAGGTCGCCGTTCGGGCCGCCGCCCGGGCCGGCCTCGCCGCGGCCGGCGAGGTGGATGCGGGTGCCGTCGTCCACGCCCGCGGGGATGCGCAGGGTCAGCGGCGTCCGGGTGCGGACGCGGCCCTGCCCGTCGCACTCGTGGCAGGGCGTCGGGATGACGGTGCCGAACCCCTGGCAGGCGGGGCAGGCCTCGGTGGCCATGACGGTGCCCAGCAGCGACCGCACGGGGCGCTGGATCATGCCGTGGCCATGGCAGGTCTGGCAGGTCTCCGGCTGGGTGCCGGGCTCGCAGCACGAGCCCTCGCACCGATCGCAGCGCACGGCCGTGTCCAGCTCGATCGTCTGCTCGCCGCCGAAGACGGCGTCGCGCAGGTCGATCCGCGCGGTCACCAGGGCGTCCTGGCCGCGGCGGGCGCGGCTGGCGGGGCCGCCGCGGCCGCCCTGGCCGGCGGCGTTCATGAAGGTCTCGAAGATGTCGGCGAAGCCCCCGAAGCCGCCCGCCCCGCCGAAGCCGCCCGGGAAGCCGGCCTGGCCGTTCTCGTTGCCCGTCGTGTCGTAGGCCCGGCGCCGGCCCTCGTCCGAGAGCACCTCGTAGGCGTGGGAGATGCGCTTGAACTGCTCGGCCGCCTCCGGGTCGGGGTTGACGTCCGGGTGGTGGGTGCGCGCGAGCTTGCGGTAGGCGCGGCGGATCTCCTCGGTGCTGGCGTCACGGCTGACGCCGAGCGTCTCGTAGTGGTCGGTCACGGTGGGGATTCCTCTCGGGGAGAGCGGGACGTGGGGCGATGCGGGACGGGGCCCGCCAGGACGCGTGGAGGCGCGTCAGGTGGTCAGGATGCGGGAGAGATAGCGGGCGATCGCCCGGACGGCGGCCATGGTGCCCGGGTAGTCCATCCGGGTCGGACCGATGACGCCGACCTTCGCCACGGCGCCGGGGCCGTAGGCGGCCGCGACCACCGAGGTGTCCGCGAGCGATCCGGCGTTCTCGGACCCGATCCGCACGGACACCCCGTGGGCGTCCTGCTCCATCTCCGTGAGCAGGCGCAGCAGCACCACCTGCTCCTCGAGCGCCTCCAGGATCGGCCCGATGGACGCGCCGAAGTCCCCCGGGGAGCGGGCCAGGTTGGCGGTGCCGGCCAGCACGATGCGGTCCTGCCGGCCGGCCTCGAGCAGGTCGTGGACGGCCGCGGCCACGAGGGCGGCGGACTGCCGGTGCTCCGGGCGGACCCGGGTGACGACGTCGTCCACCACGGTGGCCGCCTGCACCGGACCGAGCCCCAGCAGGGCGTCCAGCAGGAGGCCGCGGAGCACGGACAGCTCCGCCTCGTCGACCGGACGGTCCAGCACGGCGTGCCGCTGGTCCACCCGCCCCGTGGACAGGATGAGGACCACGAGCACGCGCGTGGGCGCGAGGGAGACCAGTTCGAGGTGGCGGATCGTGGAGCCGTCCTCGTGGGGGAACTGCGCGACGGCGACCTGCTGGGTCAGCTGGGCCAGGAGGCGCACCGTGGACTCCATCATGTGCTCGGTGTCCGTCTCCGGGTCCAGCAGGGTCCGCACGGCCCGGCGCTCGGCCGGGGACAGCGGCTTCACCTCGGAGAGGCGGTCGACGAACACGCGGTAGCCCTTGTCCGTGGGGACGCGCCCGGCGGAGGTGTGCGGGGCCACGATGAGGCCCTCCTCCTCGAGCGCAGCCATGTCGTTGCGCACGGTCGCGGAGGACACGCCCAGGGCGTGCCGTTCCACGAGCGCCTTGGAGCCCACGGGCTCGCGCAGCGCCACGTAGTCCTCCACGATCGCCTGGAGCACCTGCAGGCGGCGGGGCTGCTCCGACATCTCGGTCCTCCTCTGGTCCGTCGGGATCCGGGGCGACCCCGGAGGTGCCCCTGGCTGGCACTCCGGCGGGTCAAGTGCCAATGCTACCGTCCGACCCGGGGGACGACCCGACCGGCCCGCACGGCTTCGCTCACGGTGATCGCCCGCCCCCGTTGCTACCGTGCTCTCCCATGGACTGGAGCAGCTGGGGCCCCGCGGGCCACGACGACCTGACGCGCCGCCCCGCCCGGACCGTCCCCGATGTGCCCGCCACCCCCGGCACGGTGGTCGAGGACGTGGCCTCCGGGTTCACCGGGGCCGTGATCGGCATCGAGCGCTCCGGCGGCGTGCACGTGGTGGTCCTGGAGGACCGCCGCGGCGTGCGCCGCGGCTTCCCCCTCGGCGGCGGCTTCTGGATCGACGGCGAGCCCGTGACCCTGGTCCCCCCGACCGCCGCGGCCCCGGCGGCGCCGGCCCGCACCGCCTCCGGCTCGCGACGGGTCGAGGGGGCGCGGGCCCGCACCGCCCGCGCCTCTCGCATCTGGGTGGAGGGCGTGCACGACGCCGAGCTGGTGGAGAAGGTGTGGGGCGAGGACCTGCGCCTCGAGGGCATCGTCGTGGAGCCCCTGCACGGCGTGGACGACCTCGCCGGGGCGATCCGTGCGTTCGCCCCCGGTCCGCGGCGCCGGCTCGGGATCCTCGTGGACCATCTCGTCACCGGGTCCAAGGAGGAGCGCCTCGCGGCCGAGGCCATGCGCGTGCCGGGGGCCGCGGGCAACGTGCTCATCCTCGGTCACCCCTACGTGGACGTCTGGCAGGTCATCAAGCCCTCCGTCCTCGGCATCCCCGCGTGGCCCGTCGTGCCGAAGGGGCAGGACTGGAAGACGGGGATCCTGCGGGGACTGGGCTGGCCGCACGGGAGCAAGGAGGCCACGGGGCTGGGGTGGAAGCGGCTGCTCTCCCACGTCACCACGTACGCGGACCTCGAGCCGTCCCTGCTGGGCCGCGTGGAGGAGCTCATCGACTTCCTCACCGCCGCACCCGAGCACTGATCTCGGCGCGGCCCCCGCCCGCCCGCGCTATGCTGGCCCATGCCCTGCGCCCGGTCCCCGGCGCGCGGGTCCCGCGATCCAGGAGGAGCCCCTCGTGAACACCCGCGCGCAGCCCGACGCCGGCCGCACCGGCCACGGCCCGCCCGCCTGGCTCGTCTCGGCCGGCGGCCGCGGCGCCCCGCTCACGGCGAAGCAGGACCGTGACCGCGCGGCGCTGGCCCACCTCAGTCTGGCGTTCGGCGTGCTCGGCCCGCTGGTCGTGTGGCTGCTCTACCGCGACCGCGGCCCGTTCACCTCGCAGGAGTCGCGCGAGGCCCTGAACTTCTCCGGGCCGCCCACGCTCATCACGCTCCTGTTCTTCTTCCTGTCCCTGCTGCCGGTGGTCGGCCCGATCTTCGCGATCCTCGGCGCGCTCACGTGGGCCGCCATGGCGGTCTACGGCGTGATGGGCGCCTCGCACGTGTCCAAGGGCCGTCCGTTCCGGTACCCGTTCAACCTGCGCATCCTGCGCTGACCCGGGGCCGGCCGGTCAGAAGCCGGCCAGCGCCCGGACGATCGCGTCGTTGCGCAGCCGCCCCTCGAGCGTGGGGACGATGCGCCCGTCGACGGCGGCGCGCCCGTCCAGCAGGCCCGCGGCGATGAGTTCGGCGATCGCCCCACGGATCCGCGCGGCCTCCCCCGGCGTCTCCGAGACGAGCTCCGCGGTCGGAAGCCCGCCCACCGTGCGCACCGCGAGCATGATGCGCTCGAGGCGCCGCGCGTCGGCGTCGGGCCGCTCGCGGCCGACGGCGGGGGTGACCCCTGTGGCCAGCCGCTGCGCGTAGGCGGCGGGGTGCTTGGCGTTCCAGAACCGGACCCCGGCGAGGTGCGAGTGCGCACCCGGGCCGATCCCCCACCAGTCCTGGTCCTCCCAGTACGCCACGTTGTGCCGCGCACGGTGGACGCCGGAGCCCTGCGGGTCGCGCGCCCAGTTGGACACCTCGTACCAGCGGTAGCCGGCGGCGCTGAGCAGCTCGTCGGCGAGCAGGTACTTGTCCGCCTGGTCGTCGGGGTCCACGTCCGCCACCTCGCCGCGGGCCACCTGGGCCCCGAGCTTGGTGCCCTCCTCCACGATCAGCGAGTACGCGCTCACGTGGTCCGGGCCCAGGGCGACGGCGGCCTCGAGCGTGGTCCGCCAGTCGGCGAGGGACTCCCCCGCGGTCCCGTAGATCAGGTCCAGGGACACCTCCAGGCCGGCCTCGCGGGCCGCGGCGACGGCGGCGGGGACGGACTCGGGCCGATGGGTGCGCTCGAGCGTGGCGAGCACGTGCGGCATCGCGGACTGCATGCCCAGGGAGAGACGGGTGAAGCCGCCGGCCGCGAGCTGGCGGGCGTACTCCGGGGTGATCGTGTCCGGGTTGGCCTCGGTGGTCACCTCCGCGCCGGGCGCGATCCCGAACCGGTCCACCGCCGCCTGGAGGATGCGCACGAGGTCCGCGGCCGGCAGGAGCGTGGGCGTGCCGCCGCCGAAGAACACCGTGTGCAGCGGGCGGGCGGGCACGTCCGAGGACGCGAGCACGTCCGCGGCGAAGTCCAGCTCCGCGACCGCCGACTCCCAGTAGTCGCCGCGACCCGCGCCGGGGCCGAGGTCGACGGCCGTGTACGTGTTGAAGTCGCAGTAGCCGCAGCGCACCGTGCAGAACGGCACGTGGACGTACAGGCTGAAGGTGCGCGCCGCGCCGTCGCGGGCGGCCGCGCGCACCCGCTGCCCGACGTCGGCCGGCAGCCGGCCGTCGTCGGGGACGGGCTCGCCGAGGGGCAGGGCGGGCACTTACTTCTTCGCCGCCTGGTCGGCGCCGGCGCCGTCCGAGGACAGGGCGGCGATGAAGGCCTCCTGCGGGACCTCCACCCGGCCGACCATCTTCATGCGCTTCTTGCCCTCCTTCTGCTTCTCGAGCAGCTTGCGCTTGCGGGAGATGTCGCCGCCGTAGCACTTGGAGAGCACGTCCTTGCGGATCGCGCGGATGTTCTCGCGGGCGATGATGCGCGAGCCGATGGCGGCCTGGATCGGCACCTCGTACTGCTGGCGCGGGATCAGCTCCTTGAGCTTGCCCGTCATCATCACGCCGTACGCGTAGGCGTTGTCCCTGTGGGTGATCGAGGAGAACGCGTCCACCTGTTCGCCCTGGAGCAGGATGTCCACCTTGACGAGGTCGGCGACCTGGTCGCCGTCGGCCTTCCAGTCCAGCGAGGCGTACCCCTTGGTGCGGGACTTGAGCTGGTCGAAGAAGTCGAACACGATCTCGGCCAGCGGGATCCAGTAGCGGATCTCCACGCGTTCCTCGGAGAGGTAGTCCATGCCCTTGAGATTGCCGCGCTTGGCCTGGCACAGCTCCATGACGGCGCCGATGAACTCGGCCGGCACGATGATCGTGGCCGAGGCCATGGGCTCGCGCACCTCGAGGATCTTGCCCTCGGGGAACTCGGAGGGGTTGGTCACGGTGACGACCTCACGGTCCTCCCGGGTGACCTCGTAGACCACGTTGGGCGCGGTGGAGATGAGGTCGAGGTCGAACTCGCGCTCGAGGCGCTCGCGCACGATCTCCAGATGCAGCAGACCGAGGAAGCCGACGCGGAAGCCGAAGCCCAGCGCGACCGAGGTCTCCGGCTCGTAGACGAGCGCGGCGTCGTTGAGCTTGAGCTTGTCCAGGGCGTCACGCAGCACGGGATAGTCCGAGCCGTCGATGGGGTACAGACCCGAGAACACCATGGGCTTGGGGTCCTCGTAGCCACCCAGGGACTGCTCCGCCGGGTGGGCGTGGTTGGTGACCGTGTCGCCCACCTTGGACTGACGCACGTCCTTCACGCCGGTGATGAGGTAGCCCACCTCGCCCGCGGCCAGGCCCTTGGTGGGCACGGGCTCCGGGGAGGAGACGCCGATCTCGAGGAGCTCGTAGGTGGTGCCCGTGGACATCATGCGGACCTTCTCCCGCGGGGAGAGCCGGCCGTCCACGACGCGCACGTACGTGACGACGCCCCGGTAGGTGTCGTACACGGAGTCGAAGATCATCGCGCGGGCCGGGGCGTCCGCGTCCCCCTCCGGGCCGGGGATGGCGCGGACCACGCGGTCCAGCAGCTCCTCGACGCCGACGCCCGTCTTGCCGGAGACGCGCAGCACGTCCTCGGGCTCGCAGCCGATCAGGGAGGCCAGCTCGGCCGCGTAGCGGTCCGGATCCGCGGCGGGCAGGTCGATCTTGTTGAGCACGGGGATGATCTCCAGCTCGTGCTCCATGGCGAGGTAGAGGTTCGCCAGGGTCTGGGCCTCGATGCCCTGGGCGGCGTCCACCAGCAGGATCGCGCCCTCGCACGCGGCCAGCGAGCGGGAGACCTCATAGGTGAAGTCCACGTGCCCGGGGGTGTCGATCATGTTCAGGGCGTAGTCCACCCCGTCCACGGACCAGGGCATGCGCACGGCCTGGGACTTGATGGTGATGCCGCGCTCACGCTCGATGTCCATGCGGTCCAGATACTGGGCCTTCATGTCGCGGGGCTGCACGACGCCGGTGGCCTGCAGCATGCGGTCCGCCAGCGTGGACTTGCCGTGGTCGATGTGGGCGATGATGCAGAAGTTGCGGATCACCGAGGGGTCGGTGGCAGCGGGCACCGGGGGGTTCGACGCCAGGGGCGACACGGGCACTTCCTCTACGGGTGACGGGGACGGGGCTCTGACCGCCTAGTCTGTCATGTCCCGCCGCCGACCCGACCCGGACGCCGGGCCCGCGCGTCCACTAGATTCACGCCCATGGCCTTCGACCTGCATCGCGCCCTGTCCCTCGGCCGCCGGACGGCACGCCTGATCGGCGCCCTCCGCGACGACGCCCGGCCGCGTCGAGCCGCCTCCGAGGCCGGTCGACGGGCCGGCGACCGGAGCGGCCCGTCGCCCTTTCCGGGCCCGCCCGGGCCTCCCGGGCCCGCGTGGGACCCCACGGAGCCCACCGACTCGTGGCCGATGCCCGGGCCCGGGCAGGAGCGCCGGCCCCGGCGACAGGACGCCGGCCGCCACGCGTCCCTGCCGGACTTCACCGGGACCGTCCGCGTCGAGTACGCGCCCGTGCCCGGGCCGACGGCCGGGCCGGGCGAGGTCGTGTGGACCTGGGTGCCGTACGAGGAGATGGACGGCCGGGGCAAGGACCGCCCCGTGCTCCTGATCGGCCGGGACGGGGCGCACCTGCTCGGGCTCATGCTGACCAGCCGGGACCGGAACAACGCCCTGGCCCGGGACGAGGACTACGTGGACGTGGGCGCGGGCGCCTGGGACCGGTCCGGCCGCGCCTCGGAGGCGAAGCTGGACCGGGTGGTCCGCGTGGATCCGGCCGCGGTGCGCCGGGAGGGCGGCGTCCTGGACCGGGCGGCCTTCGACCGGGTCACGGCCGCGCTGGCCCGCGCCCGGCGGCGGGGGCGCTGAGTCCGCCGCGCGGATCGCAGGGTCTGGGTGGTAGGATCGTCCGCATTGTGTCCGCCGGTCGACGGGCACCCCCGGAACGGGTCATCATCGGTGTTCCCCACGCCGCTCAGTCCACGGATCCGGGCACCCTCCACGACCCCCTGTTCATGCGGCGCCCGGACCCTCGTCCGCGCCGCCGACGACGAAGGACCCGATTTGGCTAACATCAAGTCCCAGAAGAAGCGCATCCTCACCAACGAGAAGGCGCGCCAGCGCAACGTCGCGGTGAAGTCCGAGCTGAAGACCGCCATCCGCGCCGTGGACAAGGCCGTCGCCGCCGGCGAGGCCGAGGCCGCCGCCGCCGCGCTGCGCACCGCCTCCCGCAAGCTGGACAAGGCCGCTTCGAAGGGCGTCATCCACAAGAACCAGGCCGCGAACCGCAAGTCCGGCATCGCCGCCCGCGTGAAGGCCCTCCTCGGCTGATCCACGCCCCCCGGCTGTGACCGCGGCCCCCGCCCCGAGCGATCGGTGCGGGGGCCGCGTCGTGTCCGGGCAGCCCCCGTCGCGTGCCGTCCGGCGGCGCCGTCAGCGGCTGACGGCGGTGGCCACGCGGATGACCGCGCGCTCGACGGCGAACTCCGGGTTGCGGGAGGCGCCCTTGGCCTCGGCGTCGGCCTGGGCGATCCACTCCACGGCCTGCGCGATGCCGGCCGCCGTCCAGTGCCGCGCCGCCTGCTGGATGTAGCGCACCTGGAACGGGGCCACCCCGAGCAGGGACGGCAGCTCGGCGGCGGGCCGGCGGGCGTCGATCATCCGTGCCACCTGCCGCGCCTTGAGCGCGAGCGCCGCGGTGATCATCACCGGGTGCACGCCGGTGGCCATCGCGTGCCGCACGAGGGACACGGCCCTCGCCGCCTGCCCCTCGAGCGCCGCGTCGGCCACCGCGAAGCTCGTGGCCTCCACGCGGCCGCTGTAGTAGGTGTCCACGGTCTCGACGGTGACGACGCCCTCGGTGTCGTCGACGAGCTGGGCGCACGCGGCCGCGAGCTCCGTGAGCGAGGCGCCGGTGGCGCGGATGAGCGCGCGGGCCGCCTCCTCGTCGATGCGTCGACGCCGGTCGCGGAACTCGGCCTGCACGAAGGCCAGCCGCTCCTCGTCCTTCTTCAGCGGCACGCATTCGACCACCGTGCCGGCCTGGGCGACGGCGTCCAGCAGCTTCTTGCCGCGGTTGCCGCCGGTGTGGCGCAGCACGAGCGTGACGTCCTCCGCGCCCGGGCCCTGCTGGACGAGGCGCAGGGCGTCCTCGAGGAACGCGTCGTTCATGGCCTCGAGGCCCTCGACCGTGATGAGGGTGGGCTCGGCGAAGAGGGACGGGCTGGCCGCGGTGGCCAGCTGGCCGGGCTGGTACTCCCCCGCGCGGAGCCGGTGGATCTCCAGCTGGCCGTGGCGTTCGCGCAGAGCCTGGGTCACGCGGTCCGTCACCCAGCGGGCGGCATGGTCCTCGGGCCCCTTGAGGAGCATGAGCGGGGCGGGCTCGGCTCGCCGCCAGGCCAGCGGGTCGGTGCGGCCGGCTCGGCCGGAACGGGGGCTGCGGGCGGCGGACATGCGTCCCATCCTAGGGTCCGGTGCGGACGCTCGAGGGCGGGCGGACGGTGTGAGCCGTGATCTCGGGCGCGCCGTCGGGGTCGGGGCCGTCCGCGGCCGTGAGGGCCAGCGTGCCGTGCAGGTCCGTGCGGGCCACCGGCCCGAGGCGGCCGAGCGCGTCCACCGTGGCCCGGTGGGGGTGGCCGTACGGGTTGTCGGCGCCCACGGAGACCACGTGCAGGCGGGCGCCGGCCGCGCGCGGCACGGCCGTCCCACCGTTGCGAGCCCCGTGGTGGGCGACCTTGAGCACGTCCACGCGCGGCGGTGCGGCGGCATCGGACCGGCGCCCCGCGACCCACGCCGCGGAGGCGTCCTCCTCCATGTCGCCGGTGACCAGCGTCGTGACCGGACCGGCCCCGCTCTCCACGGTGACCAGCACCTGCGCGGAGGCGTCGTTCTCCTCGGCGGCCCGCGCGTCGGCGAGCAGCACGTGCCACCGCACCGGCCCGGCCGTGCCCGTCGCGCCGGTGCGGAGCCGTGCCGCGTCGGCGGGCGGGTCGACGCCCTCCGCCTCCCCGCCGCGCCCTCCCCTGCCCTGCGCCGGCGCGTCCCGGGTCGCGTAGTGCACCGCCCCGGGGGAGGCGCGGTCGACCACGCCGGCCAGCCCCCCGGCGTGGTCGGCGTGCAGGTGGGTGAGCAGCACGGCGTCCACCCGGTCGACGTCGAGGTCGTCGAGACAGCGACGCGCGAGCCCCGGCTCGGGCCCGACGTCGACGACGACCCCCGCGCGCGGGCCGGACCGGAACACGGCCATGTCCCCCTGGCCGACGTCGCAGAACGCCACCGCCCAGTCCGGCGGGGCCGCGCCCGAGGCCCGCGGCACGAGGACCGCCCCGACCGCCCCCGTGGTGGCCGCGGCCAGCGCGGCGGCGAGCACGACCAGGGCGGGGAGGCGCTCGCGGGTCCGCGGCGCGCTGCGGCCGACACGCCGCACCGGGGCGGTCCGGCGTCGTTCGAGCAGGAGCACGGCGGCGAATCCGAGGAGCGTCGCGGCCACCAGCAGGACGCCCAGCCCGGCACCGAGGGCCCCGGCCGGCCACGGACGCAGCGCCCCGGGCAGCGAGGCGCTGGTGTGGGCGACCCACCCGATCCAGGCCGCGGGCCACTGGATCACGGCCACGAGGGCGGCGGCGATCCCCGGCGCGGGCAGTGCGAGGGCCGCGGCGAGGGTGCCCAGGACCGTCACGGGCGGCACGGCCGGGGCGGCCAGCAGATTGGCCGGCACCGCGTAGGCCGACACCTCACCGGTCATGGCCAGGATGATCGGCTGGCAGGCCAGGTGGGCGGCCACGGTCACCGCGAGCGACGCCGAGAGCCACCGCGCCACGACGTCGGGCAGCACCCGGCCGAGCCCGGCGTGCAGCGCACGGTCGAGGGGCGCGCCGCCCAGGACGATGCCCGCGGTCGCGGCCAGGGAGAGGTGGAAGGCCGGTTCCACGGCGAGGGCCGGCACCGCGACGAGCAGGGCCGTGCCGCCCACCGTCAGGAGTCCGAACGCCTGCCGCGCGCGGCCGAAGAACACCGCGAGGGCTCCGAGAGCGCCCATCACGGCCGCCCGGAGCACGGACGGCTCCGGCCCCACCACGACCACGAACACCCCGAGGACCGCCAGCCCGGCGCTGAGGACCACCGCCCGGTGCACCCGCGCGCAGCGCAGGGTGATCGCGACCGCGCCGAGGATCATGGCCACGTTGGCCCCGGACACGGCAGACAGGTGCGACAGGCCCGAGGCCTTCATGGCGTCGTCGAGGGCGGCCCCCTGGGCGGAGCGGTCGCCCAGCACCAGCCCCGGGATGAGCTCCGGCGCCGCGCCGACCGTACCCTCCGCGGACTGACGGAATGCGGCGCGCAGCGCCTCCCGCCGCGGCGGGCCCGGGTCGCCGCCGGTGGCCCCGCCTGCCGTCTCCGCCCCGCCGGGGCAGGGACCCGGCTGCGGGACGGCCGCGGCGGCCAGGAACACGGTGGAACCGGACCTCGACGGCCGGGCCACCACGCACACCCGCGATCCCGGCCCGCCGCCGGGGGCCGCCGTCCCGTCCGACGGCGCGGCGATCGTCGCGGGCGGTGGGCCCCCGCCCGTGAGTCGGGCCGTCACGGCGGCCTCGGGGGCCCGTGGCGGGTGACCGAACGTCTCGACCCGCACGGGAACGCTCCAGCGCGGGCCGAAGGTCGCCTCGCTCCGGGTGGCGGGCCCGTCCAGGGTCAGCTCGAGCCGCAGCGGCGAGCCGGCGTGCACCGCGCCGGTCCAGCCGCTGCCCTCGGCCGCGGCGGCGGGCCCGGCCGAGTGCTGCAGCATCAGGGCCGCGGCCACGCCGGCCAGCGCCGTCGCGGTGGCCACGCCCCGTATCCGACCGGTCGAGCGGGCGGCCCCCAGGACGGCGGCCGCGGCGACGGCCAACCCGGTGAGGGCCGCCGCCGAGCGGGCCGGGGCGTTCCAGCCGACGCCGAGGATCCCGAGGGTCAGGCAGGCGAGCAGGGCGGGCACCCACCGGGCGTCGAGCGGGCCGGGCACCTCGCGGTGGCGGGCGCGGCGGTCCACGGGATCGCTGGACGGACCCGGGGCCGGGCTCACCACGAGACGTGGTCACGCAGCCGGTCGAGCGTGGCCGGGCCGATGCCGGGCACCGCGTCCAGGTCCTGCAGGCCGGTGAACGGGCCGACCGTCTCGCGGTGGGCGATGATCTTCTCCGCCGTGGCGGGGCCGACGCCGGGCAGGGTCTGCAGCTCCGTGGCGTCGGCGGTGTTCAGGTCCACGGTGTCGCCGGACTCGGCGCCGCCCGGCTCGCCTCCGGCACCGGCCCTGCCCGTGGTCGGCGTGGGCTGCGCCTGCGCGGCCCCGGCCACCCGGTCCAGGGCATCCTGCGGCGTGTGGGCGGAGGGGACGAGGACCTGTTGGCCGTCGTCCAGCGGGGCCGCGAGGTTGATGCGCTCCGCCCGGGCGTGCCGGGTCGTGCCGCCGGCGGCGCGCACGGCGTCGGCCACCCGGGAGCCCGGCGCGAGGCTGACCACACCCGGCCGGGCGACCTCGCCCACCACGTGCACCCGCAGCGGGCCGGACCCGGCGGGGCCGGACGTCTCCCCCGACGGCCCCGCCTCCGGCGTCCGCGCGTCGGTGCCCGCCGCCGACGGGGCGGTGGAGGGAGCGTCGGTCTGCGGGATGCCCGCACCGGCCGCGGCCGCCGGGATCGCCGAAGGCGGCGCCGGGGTGGTCAACCAGGCCACCGCCCACCAGGCCGTGGCGGCGACGAGCAGCACCGTGACCGCCAGCAGGGCCGGCCGCCACCGCAGCACCGGGCCCCGGGGCGGGGTGCGCTCCCACCGGGACGCGGCGTGCGGGCTGGCCGTGTCGACGTCGGGGACGGCCGAGGGCGCGGGGTCCGGGGCGAAGGCGGGCGGATCGTCGCAGAGGCGGTGGCTGGGGCTCATGCGGGCAGTCTGCGTCCCCGCGTCTGAGCCGGGCGCGTCCCGCACCCGGCCTGGGGATCGCCACCGCGCTCCAGGGCGGTGTGCAGGAACGGACGCGCCCGTCTCCTCAGCGCTCCCGCACGGGCGGCCTCAGTCCCCCGAGCCCCCCGTGGGCGATTCCAGCGGGCAGATCACCACACCCAGGGCGCCCAGGCCCAGGTGCGCGGCGAGCACGGCGGGCAGCTCGACGACGGGCACGGGGGTGGTGGAGATCGGCTGGAGCCGCTCCGCGAGCTGCCCGGCCGTCTCGGGGTCGCCGTACTCGTGCACGGCGATCCGCACCGGGTCCCCGCCGGCCCGCTCGGTCGCGAGCTCCACGAGCCGGTCGACGGCGCGGGCCGCGGACCGCGGGCGGTCGACCAGGCCGATCGCGCCGTCGTCGACCGCCATGACGGGGCGCACCTGCAGCAGGGTGCCCAGCAGCGAGGCGAGCCCGCTGATCCGCCCGCCCCGGCGCAGCTGCTCGAGGCTGGGCACCGTGAACAGCACGTGGCTGGAGTCCACGGTGGCCTCGAGCCGCTCGCGGATGCGGGCCACGGGCATTCCCACCCCCGCGTCCACGGCGGCGTCCACCACGGCCGTGCCCAGCGCGAAGCCCACGGTGCGCGAGTCCACCACGGTCACCGGGCGCTCGGCGTCCGCGGCGGCCAGGCGCGCGGCCTCCACGGTGCCGGAGAGCTCGCCGGACAGGTGGACGGAGAGGATGCGTGCGTAGCCGGCGCGGGCCAGCTCGGCGTAGGCCGTCCGGAACGCACCCGGCGAGGGCCGCGAGGTGCGCACCGGAGTGCCGGCGGCCAGGGCCAGCGGCAGCTCCAGCGCGAGCTCGTCCGTGCCCTCCGTGTGGATCTGCTCGCCCACCATGACGGGCAGCGCCACCTGGCGGATCCCGGCGGCCAGGCCGTGTCCGAGGACGGCGTCGGGCAGGGCGGCGGCCGAGTCCGTGACGACGGCCGTGCGGTCCCGGCGGGGCGGGCGCAGCCCGTAGCGCGCCCGCCCCGCCAGCTGGGAGCGCCGGGAGCGCAGGCGGACGAGCGCGTCGTCGCGCCACTGCTCGATGCGCGCCACGGCCTGCCTCCTCTCCCCCGGCCCGGTCGCGGCCGGTCTCACGGGGTCAGCGGATCACCAGGTTCACGAGCTTGGGCTCGCGCACGATCACCTTGACGATCTCGGCGTCCCCGATGAAGTTCCGCACCTTCTCCGATGCGCGGGCGCGCGCCTCGAGGTCCTCGGCGGAGATGTCCGCGGGCACCTCGAGGGTGTCGCGGACCTTGCCCTTGACCTGGACGACGGCCGTGACGGTGTCCTCGACCAGCAGCGACTCGTCCACCGCGGGCCAGCCGGCGCGGACCACGGAGGGCTCGTGGCCCAGCAGGACCCACATGTCCTCGGCCGTGTACGGCGCGACGAGGGAGAGCAGCACGGCCACGGCCTCGGCGGCCTCGCGGACGGCGGGGTCGGCCGCGCCGGCGCCGGCGTCGATCTCCTTGCGGGCCGCGTTGACCAGCTCCATCGTCTTGGCGACGACCACGTTGAACTTGGCGTCGTCCAGCAGCTGCTGTGCCTGGTGCACGGCCCGGTGCGTCACCCGGCGCAGGGCCACGGCCCCGTCCGCCGGGTCCGTGCCGGCCGGGGCGCCCGTCGCGCGGACGTCGCGGGCCAGGCGCCACGCGCGGGCCAGGAACTTGCCGGCCGCCCCCGGGGCGACGTCGGCCCAGTCCACGTCGTCCTCGGGCGGCGAGGCGAACACCATGGTCAGGCGCACGGCGTCGACGCCGAACTCGTCCAGCTGGTCGCCCAGGTCCACACCGTTGCCCAGCGACTTGGACATGGCCTTGCCGCCGTTGAGCACCTGGCCCTGGTTGAGCAGGGCGCGGAACGGCTCGGTGAAGGGCACCAGGCCGAGGTCGTGCAGGGCCTTGGTGAAGAAGCGGGCGTACAGCAGGTGCAGGATCGCGTGCTCCACTCCGCCCACGTACTGGTCCACGGGCAGCCAGCGACGCAGGGCCTCGGGGTCGAAGGCGCGGGCATGGTCGTTCGGGGACGCGTAGCGGAGCACGTACCAGGACGAGTCCACGAACGTGTCCATGGTGTCGGTGTCCCGTCGCGCGGGGCCGCCGCACTGCGGGCAGTCCACCTCGACCCACGACGTCGCCGCGGCCAGGGGCGACTGGCCCTTCGGGGCGAGCTGCTCGCCCTTGAGGTCGGTCGGCAGGGTGACCGGCAGCTGGTCCTCCGGCACGAGGACCTCGCCGCAGTCCGGGCAGTGCACCACGGGGATCGGGGTGCCCCAGAAGCGCTGACGGGAGAGCAGCCAGTCGCGCAGGCGGTAGGTGGTGGTGCCCCGGCCGGTGCCGCGCTCCTCCAGGATCTCGATGGCCCGTGCGATGGCCGCGGCCTTGTCCAGGCCGTCGAGCTCGCCGGAGTTCACCAGGATGCCCTCGCCGGTCGTCGCGACGCCGGAGACCGCCGGGTCCTCCTCGCCGGTGTCCAGCACGGTGCGCACGGGCAGGCCCATGGCGCGGGCGAAGTCGAGGTCGCGCTGGTCGTGGGCCGGCACGGCCATGATGGCGCCCGTGCCGTAGTCGGCCAGCACGTAGTCCGAGGCCCAGATCGGCAGGCGTTCACCGGTCAGCGGGTGCACGGCGTAGCGGCCCAGGAACACGCCGCTCTTCGGGCGGTCCGTGGCCTGGCGGTCGATGTCCGAGACCTTCTTCAGGTCCTCGCGGTACGCCTCGAGTTCGGCCCGCACGTCGTCGCCGGCGAGCTCGGCGGCCAGCGGGGCGTCGGCGGCGACCACCATGAAGGTCGCGCCGTACAGCGTGTCCGGCCGGGTGGTGAAGACCGTGACGACGGGGCCGTCCTCGACCTGGAAGTCGACGTGGGCGCCCTCGGAGCGGCCGATCCAGTTGCGCTGCATGGCGAGCACGCGCTCGGGCCAGTGACCGGTGAGCTGGTCCATGTCGTCCAGCAGCGCGTCCGCGTAGTCGGTGATGCGGAAGTACCACTGGTTCAGGGTCCGCTTGGTGACCTCGGTGCCGCAGCGCTCGCAGCGGCCGTCCACCACCTGCTCGTTGGCGAGCACCGTCTGGTCCTGGGGGCACCAGTTGACCGGGGAGTCCTTCCGGTACGCCAGGCCCTTGCGGTACAGCTGCTGGAACAGCCACTGGGTCCACCGGTAGTACTCGGGGTCCGAGGTGTGCAGCTCACGGGACCAGTCCACGGCGATGCCGTACCGCTGGAAGGAACGCTTCTGCGTCTCGATGTTCGCGTAGGTCCACTCGGCCGGGTGGACGTCGCGCTTGATGGCGGCGTTCTCGGCCGGCAGGCCGAAGGAGTCCCAGCCGATGGGGTGCAGCACGTCGAAGCCGCGCTGCATCCAGTGACGCGCGACGACGTCGCCCATAGCGAACGCCTCGGCGTGCCCCATGTGCAGGTCGCCCGAGGGGTAGGGGAACATGTCGACCACGGTGCGGGTCTCGGAGCCGTCCTCGCGGGGGGCGAACGTCCCGGCCTTCTCCCAGTACCCGGCCCAGCGGGCCTCCACGTCGCGGAACGAGTACTCCGCGTCGGCGGGGATGCTGGGGGTGGCCGGCACGGCGCTGTCGGGGGTCTGGCTCACGGCGGTTCGAATCCTCACGCAGTCGGGACGGGGCGCCGGCCCTCAGGCGGCGCGGTCGGGGCCGGCGGCACGGCCGGCCACCCCATCCTACGGCGACGGCGCCCCGGCCCGGTCGCAGGGCCGCTCCGAGACGCCGTGCCCGGCGCCGGAGGCGCGTTCACGGGGAGGCACTGCCGCCTGCCGGACGCTCGGGCCCGGCGTCGGGACCGTGGCGCACCTGGTCGGAGGTGACCGTGTCGTCCTCCTCCAGCACCTGGGCGACCTCGTCCTCGAGGGCCTCCGTCACCGCGCCCGGGGCCGCCACGGAGTCCCCGACCGCCTCCTGCAGCTGCACGGCGTGCTGGGCCGTGAAGGTCTTCTCCGGATGCTCACGCAGCCGGAGCAGCGCGAGCAGGCGCAGGCGCAGCCCCGACTCGGCGGTGATCTGCCGGCGGTGGGTGAGCCACCAGACGAGGAGCACGAGCGCGAGCACGATGCCCAGGTGGCCCAGCGCCGGGTAGACGACGTTCATCAGGTCGCCGAAGCCGACGAAGCTCACCGCGTAGGCCAGCAGCGTGACGCCGGCGAACACGGGGCGGTAGCGGCCCGGGTGCTCGGCCGTGAGGCGGCGTCCCAGCGCGTAGAACATGCCGATCGCAGTGTTGTAGATCATCAAGTAGATCACCACGACCATCGTCCAGCCCAGCCAGGGTGCGATCGAGGCGAACAGCCGCAGCATGGGGACGTCGGCGCGGCCGATCTCGGCGTAGCCGAGGTAGAGCAGCGTGGAGGCCATCAGGAGCAGGACGGTGTACATCAGGCCACCGGCGAGGCCGCCGAGGAACGCCTCGCGGGGGTGGGTGATGGACCCGCCGATCACGAGGCACATGGACACGGCCATCACGACGACGAGGCCGAAGTAGTTGACCGAGGACAGCCACCACGGGTCCACCGGCGTGGTGGCCTGGACGGCGAGGGACTCGTGGGCGGTGAAGCCACCCTCGTGGGTGGCCAGGACGTGGACGAACCCGGCCACGACCGCGACGATCACCAGGGGTGTGATCAGGGAGATGATCGCGGAGACCTTTTCCACGTCCAGCATGCCCGCCACCACGACGAGCAGGGTCATCAGGGTGGAGCCTGCCCACGTCGGCCAGCCGAACTGCTGGGCGAGCGTCGAGCCCGCGCCGGCGAGCATGACGACGCCGATCGCGAAGAGCGTCACCGTCACCACCACGTCCAGGATGCGGGCCATCACCGGGTGCGAGACGCTGCGGAAGACGACCTTGTGGTCGGCCGCCAAGAACACGCTGCCCAGCTGGAGGATGACGGCGCCGCCGGCGGTGACGAGCAGGCCGGCCAGGCCCGCGCCCACGATGCCGATCCAGCCGAAGCCGACGAAGTACTGGATGACTTCGGCACCCGTGGCGAAGCCGGCGCCGACCAGGAGACCGACGAAGGCGAGGGCGATCTTGAGGGATCTGAGGGCGACGGGGTGCTGCACGCACGGACCTTTCGTGGGGGACGGGGCGCGCCCGTCCGGGCGCCGGGGCCGAGGACGGGACGCAATACCGTAGGCATCCGCGCACCATCCTGGCCAGGACCAGGAGTCGCCGGGTTCCGGGCAGCGTGGCCTCAGGTCCAGCAGCAGCGTGCGGGAGGCGTGGGTGACGTCGGTGAGGTTCCACACCGGCCTGGCTAGGGTGGGGACGTGCCTGTCCCGACGCCGCCCGCCGCCCCGGGCCCGCCCGTCCGCCTGCGCGATCTGCTGCGGCCGCCCGCGGCGCCCGCCGATCCCCGCGTGCTGACGGGCCACGTGGCCCGGACGCCCCGCCGGCGCACCCTGGCGGTCCCGGACCCCGTCCGCAGGACCCCGTCGTCCGTGGCCGTGTGGGAGTACGCCCCCGTTCCGGAGGCCGCGCCGGGATCGCGAGGCGCACCCGAGGGAGACCCGGCCGCTGCCCCGCTCGTGTTCGTGCACGGCTTCCGCGGGGATCACCACGGCCTCGCCCTGCTGGCCGACGCGCTCCCGGAGCATCCGATCCACTCGATCGAGCTGCCCGGCTTCGGGGACTCGGAGCCCTTCCCTCACGCCGAGCACACCGTGGCCCATCACGCGGACGCGGTGGGCGCCGGCGTCGCCGCCCTGGGTCTGCCGGCCGCCCCCGTGCTGGTCGCACACTCCTACGGGACGACGGTGGCGGCCGAGCTGGCCGCCCGGGACCCGTCCCGGTGGGCACGGCTGGTCCTGCTCAACCCCATCGCCGAACCCGCGCTGCAGGCGTCCGCGTCTGTGACGAGTCGGGTGCTGGCGGCCGTCGCCGAGGGGTACTACGAGGTCGCCGCTCGCCTGCCCGAGCGCCCGGCGCGGCTGCTGCTGGGCGCGCCGCCGGTGGTGTGGGTGACCACGCTCGCCATGACCCGCACCAGGGACAGGGATGTCCTCGCGTACACCCATGACCAGCACCGGCGTCACTTCTCGGGCTTCGCCTCCGCGCGCATGCTCTCCGAGGCGTACCGCGCCTCGAGCACGGGCTCCGTGGCCGACGTCGCCGCCCGCCTCACCCTGCCGGTGCTGCTCGTCGCGGGGCGAGAGGATCCGCTGGGCTCGGTGCCGGCACAGAAGGCGCTCGCCGCGGCGATCGACGCCGGCGGCGGCACGGCGGAGCTGCACGTCCTCGACGGCGTCGGGCATCTGCTGCACTACGAACGCCCGGCCGCCTGCGCGGCGCTGATCCGCGACTGGCTCCGCCGCGCCGGCCGCTGACGCCGTCATCGCCCCGGCATCGCCGCGCTCCTGTCCATCGGGCTGCGGGTCGGTCCAGCCGCCCCCTCAGAGCACCCCGGCCGGGTCGAGCCGCACCCGCACCGGGGCGGTCTCGCGCCGGGCGCTCGCCGCGGACCGGGCGGCGCGCAGGGCGCCGACGGTGGCTTCGGCCGCCGCGTACGGGAAGATCAGCAGGGCGCGGGAGCGGGTCTCGTCGGCGGGGTCCGGCACCGGCCCGATCCAGGGCAGTCGCGCCGGGCCGCCGTCGAGCGGGGCCGAGTGCGGATCCTCGTGGATGTCCTCGTCCGGCCGCTCCCGGCGGGCGGCCTCCACGAGCTCGAGGTACTCCGCGACGGCGGCGGCGTCCCCCGAGACCTCTGCGAGTCGGCCGGCGGGAGGCAGGTGCAGCTCGCGCCGCTCGGCGACCTGGCGCGCGGCGAAGCCGTCGGGGTCCCGGCGGACGAGCGCGTTCACCGCCTCCGACGCGTCCGCGGTGACCACCACGACGCCCCCGTCGGAGGCGGGGCGGACCAGGCAGGCGGCCGCGAGCCAGCGGGCGAGCACGCGGCCCGGCACCTCGAGGCCCTCGCGCTGGAGCTGGCTGTCCCCGTCGAGCAGCAGGGCGGCCGCGTAGCCGTCGGGCGTCACCGGCTCGGCCCCCACGGTCGCCACCACCAGGGAGGGCCCGGGCGGCACCGAGCCGAGCATGTGCTGCGCTGAGGAGGCGTGCACGGGCACGCGCGGGAACGCCCGGCCCAGCTCCTCGGCCGTGCGGTCCACGCCGCGGGCGCCGGCCCGCAGCGTCGTGCCGCCGCACTCGGTGCACCGGAAGCCGCGCTCCCGGGTGCCGCACCACCGGCACGCCACCTCCCCGTGCCGGGCGGCCCGCGCGTCGCGGAAGCCCAGCGGCCCCGCACAGACACGGCAGCGGGCGGGCGTGCGGCACCGCTCGCACACCAGGGCGGGGATGAATCCGGCCCGGGCCACCTGCACGAGCACCGGGCCCGGCCGTGGTCCGAGCAGCGCGGCGCGGGCGGCGGCCCAGGCGGCCTGCGGCAGCCGCGCCCGCTGCGCGAACGGGTCGCGCGCCGTCTCCCAGGCGTCGGCGGTGGAGACGACCCGTGGCCCGAGCTCGCGCTGGGCCGCACGGGAGGGGCCCAGGTGCAGCAGCCAGCCCGACTCGACGAGCCGTTGCACCGGGACGGACCGGGAGGGCCCGGCGAAGAGCAGCGCCGCGCCGGTCGCGCGGGCTCGCTCCAGCACGACCTCTCGGGCATGGAAGTAGGGCGCGCGGGGTTCGGCCCACGCGTCGTCGCCGTCGTCCCAGAGCACCACCAGCCGCAGGTCGCGCACGGGCGACCACACGGCGGCCCGGGTGCCGGCCACGATGCGCCGGGTGCCGCGCAGCGCGGCCAGGTGGGCGCGGTACCGGGGCGTGTTGCCGTCCTCGGAGCCGATCCGCGCGTAGGCGTCCTCGCCCACGTGCTCGTCGAGGGCGGCGCAGAGCCGGTCGAGGTCGCGGTGGTCGGGCACCAGCAGCAGGACGCCGCCGCCCGAGGCGGCCACCGTGCGCGCCAGGGCGGCCAGCGCGTCCGCCTCCTCCCATTCGAACAGACGCGAGGGCACGACGGCGGCCGCCCGCGCGGCGTCCCCGGCCAGCACGGCGGACACGAACGCGGTGCCCCCCTCGAGGGACTCCCACACCGTGGGCACGAGGCCCTCCTCCGCCGCGGGCGGCTCCGGACGCTCGGCGTCGGTTCCGGTCAGCGTCACGGGGTGGTCCGCCGCGGCCTCCGCGTCCTCCGCCAGGGCGGCCTTCTCGACCTGCGCCACGCGCGGGGGCACCGCGGCCCGCAGGACGTCCGTGACGACGCCGGCCTGGCGGCGGGCCACCGCGCGAGCGGTCGCCAGGACCTCCTCCGTCAGCGGCGGGATGACGGTGAGTACGCCGGTGAGCTCGGTGAGCTGGGCGCCGGTGGCCGGCTCCTGCTCCCGCGAGACGAGCCAGCCCGTCATGGCCCGTCCGCCGAAGCGGACGGACACGCGGGAGCCGGGGACCGCCCGAGCGTCCAGGGCCACGGGCACGAGGTAGTCGAACTCGCGGTCCAGGTGCGGCACGGGCGAGTCCAGCAGGACGCGTGCGATCGGCCGCTCCGGCCACCCCTCGGCCCGCTCCGGCAGCCGGGGTGCGTCCTCCGGCTCCGGGAGGGCGAACAGCGCGTCCGTGATGCCCGCCCCCGGGTCAGAGGCCGGCGGCAGCGCGCAGCTGCTCGACGCGGTCCGTGCGCTCCCACGTGAAGTCGGCGTCGTCCCTGCCGAAGTGGCCGTTCGCTGCGGTCCGTCGGTAGATGGGCCGCAGGAGGTTCAGCTCCTTCACGATGGCGGCCGGACGCAGGTCGAACACCGCGTTCACGGCCTCGATGATCTTCTCCTCCGGCACCGTGGCCGTGCCGAAGGTGTCCACGTACAGGCCCACGGGCCGGGCCGAGCCGATCGCGTAGGCCACCTGGAACTCGGCGCGCGAGGCGAGGCCGGCGGCCACCACGTTCTTCGCCACCCAGCGGAGCATGTAGGCGGCGGAGCGGTCCACCTTGGACGGGTCCTTGCCGGAGAAGGCGCCGCCGCCGTGCCGGGCCATGCCGCCGTAGGTGTCCACGATGATCTTGCGACCGGTGAGGCCGGCGTCGCCCACGGGCCCGCCGATGACGAACTTGCCACCCGGGTTGATGATGATCCGCATGCCGGAGGTGTCGAGGCCGGAGCGCTCGATGACGGGTCGGATCACGTGCTCCTCCACGTCCGCCCGCAGCTGCTCCTGGGTGACCCACTCGTGGTGCTGCGTGGAGACCACCACGGCCTCCACCGTGGTGGGCACGTGGCCGGGCGCGTAGCCGATGGTGACCTGCGTCTTGCCGTCCGGCAGCAGGTACGGCATGGGCGTGTTCTCCGCCCGACGCACCGCGGTGAGCCGCTCGGAGAGCCGGTGCGCGAGGTAGATGGGCATGGGCATGTACGCCGGGGTCTCGTCCGTGGCGTAGCCGAACATGATGCCCTGGTCCCCCGCGCCCTGCTCGTCCACCTCGTCCGCCGAGCCGTACTCGCGGGTCTCGAGGGACCGGGAGACGCCGGCGAAGATGTCCGAGGACTGCTGGCCGATGGAGATGTTCACGCCGCACTGGGCGCCGTCGAAGCCGTTGGCCGAGGAGTCGTAGCCGATGTCCAGGATGGTCTCGCGCACGATTTTGGGGATCTCCACGTACGCCGAGGTGTTCACCTCGCCGGCCACCTGCACCAGGCCCGTGGTGGTCAGGGTCTCCACGGCCACCTTCGCCGACGGGTCGGCGGCGAGGATCGCGTCCAGGATGGCGTCGGAGATCTGGTCGCAGATCTTGTCGGGGTGGCCCGCCGTGACGGACTCGGAGGTGAAGAGACGGAGCTCTCCGCCGCCCACCCCCGAATACGGGTCGGCGTGGCGGGCGGGGCTCAGCGAGGCGGCATCGGTCATGCCGCACAGTCTAGGTCAGCGGCCCGACGCGCCTGCGGGGTCGCGACCGGCGAGGTCATCCACGATCGCCTGCACGACGGCGGCCGCCGCCTGGTCCTTGGAGCCCGCCGCCTCCACGGCGGGGCGGCCGTCGGCGAAAAGGATGGTCACGGCGGTCTCGTCCCGGCCGAACACCTTGTCCGTGCCGACCTCGTTGACCACGAGCATCTCGCAGCCCTTGCGCGCCAGTTTGGCCCGGCCGTATTCGAGCACGGAGGACGTCGGGTCGCCGGTCTCCGCGGCGAAGCCGACGATGAGCGGGGCCATGGGCCCGCCCTCGGAGCGGGTCCGCACGGCCGTGGCGAGCACGTCCGGGGTGCGCTCGAGCACGATGACGGGCGCGCCGCCGTCGTCGCCCTTCTTCATCTTGGCGTCGGAGACCTCAGCCGGCCGGAAGTCCGCGACGGCCGCCGCCATCACGAGGACGTCGGCGTCGGCGGCCTCCGCCAGCACGGCCTCGAGCAGGTCCTGCGTGGACTCCACCTGCACGACGCGCTCGACGCCCTCGGGTGCCGGGACGGACATGGACCCGGCGATGAACCGCACGATGGCGCCGGCGTCGAGGGCGGCGCGCGCCAGGGCGGCCCCCTGCTTGCCGGAGGAGCGGTTGCCCAGGTAGCGGACCGGGTCCAGGGCCTCGCGAGTGCCCCCGGCCGTGATCACCACGGTGCGACCGGCCAGCGGGCCGGGCGTCGGCTCGGTACCGGAACCGGAGGCCCGGGGACGGCGCGGGGCGCCCGCGGCCGCGGCGGCCTGCGCGCGCTCCCAGATCTCGGCGGGCTCGGGCAGACGTCCGGCGCCGGAGTCGGCCCCGGTGAGGCGGCCCACGGCGGGATCCACGACCGTGACGCCGCGCTCGCGCAGGAGGGCGACGTTGGCGGCCGTGGCGGGGTGGTGCCACATCTCGGTGTGCATGGCGGGGGCCAGGACGACGGGGCACGTGGCGGTGAGCAGCACGTTGCCCAGCAGGTCGGGCGCCATCCCCGCGGCGGTGCGCGCGAGCAGGTCGGCCGTGGCCGGCGCGACCACCACGAGGTCCGCATGCCGGCCGAGCCGGACGTGGTTCACCTCGTCGACCGCCTCGAACGTGTCCGTGCGGACCGGGCGACCGGAGAGGGCCTCCCACGTGGCCGCGCCCACGAACTCGAGGGCGTTGGCGGTGGGCACCACGGTCACGCCGTGGCCGGCCTCGGTCATCAGGCGCAACAGCAGCGCCGCCTTGTAGGCCGCGATGCCACCGCCGACCCCGAGGACGATCTCCATGACGGGCTCAGGCCTCCGGGGCGTCCTCGGAGATGCCCTCCTCGGCGCGCACCGTCTCGGCGGCCTCCTCGATGGCGGCGGGATCGCCCGTCGGCTGGTGGGCGTCCGACGACTCGAGGGTGGCGAACGGGTCGTCCTCGCCCGGCAGGGAGAAGTCGCCGAAGTCCTCGGCGGCCAGCTCGGCCTCCGGGGTGGCCTCGACGGCCTCGTGGGACTCGAGCAGGCCGGCCTCGATCTCGCGCAGGGCGATGGACAGCGGCTTCTCGTTCAGCTGGGTGTCCACGAGCGGGCCGACGTACTCGAACAGCCCCTCGTGCAGCTGCGAGTAGTAGGCGTTGATCTGCCGGGCCCGCTTGGCGGCGAAGAGCACCAGCGCGTACTTCGAGTCGACCCGCTCCAGCAGGGAGTCGATGGGCGGGTTGACGATGCCTTCGTACTGTTCGGTCACGGGGTCTCCAAAGTCTTCATCTCACTGTCACGTCGGCGCCGGGTGCGGCGTCGGTGCGGCCGGTCCTCAGGCCTCGGTCGGACGGCGCTCGGGGTCCAGCCCCATGAGTCTCACCAGTTCCTCGGCGGCCCGCTCCACGCGGTCGTTCACGACGACGGCGTCGAACTCGGGTTCCGCGGCGAGTTCCAGTCTAGCCGTTTCGAGCCGGCGGCGCTGTTCCTCCGGGCTCTCGGTGCCGCGGCCGAGCAGCCGGGACACGAGTTCCTCCCAGCTCGGCGGCGCCAGGAACACGAAGGTGGCCTCCGGCAGCGCACGGCGGACCTGGCGCGCTCCCTGCAGGTCGATCTCCAGCAGGACGTGGCGGCCCTGCGCCACGGCCTCCATCACGCGGTCGCGCCGCGTGCCGTAGCGGTGGACGCCGTGCACGACGGCCCATTCCAGCATCTCGTCCGCCTCGACGAGGGAGTCGAACTCCTCCGGCGTCGTGAAGTAGTAGTGCACCCCGTCCTCCTCGCCCGGGCGCGCCGGGCGGGTGGTGGCGGAGACGGACAGCCAGGCCTCGGGGTAGTGCTCGCGGACATAGGCCGACACGGTGCCCTTGCCGACGGCGGTGGGGCCGGCCAGGACGGTGACGCCCGGGCCCGGGGGGCGTTCCTGGACGGCGGTGCGGGCCACCGGGACGGCGGGGGCGGGTCCGGGGTCGAACGTGTCGGTCACGCATCCTCCTGGTGGGACGGGCCTCGCAGACCCGTCACCCGGGCCGGCGCCGACCCGCCGGGATGTGGGGGTCACCGGCCAATATAGGCGATCAGCGCCTCGCGCTGACGACGGCCCAGGCCGCCCAGCCGACGCCGCGGCGAGATGCCGCACCCCGCCATCGCCTCCCGGGCCCGGACCTCGCCCACGCCCGGCAGGGCCAGCAGCAGGTCCACGGTCCGCAGACGGGCGACGGCGTCGTCGGCGTCCGCGCGCGCGAAAATGTCGGCCAGGCCGACCTCACCGGCGGCGAAGGCCGCCTTGAGCTCCGCCCGCGCCTGGCGGGCCTGGAGGGCCTTCCTCCGGGCCTCCGCCCTCTCCTGCACACTGAGCTGCCGCAACGCCATGGGTCTGACCTCGATGCCTCTCGTTCCCCACCGGCCCCGTCGTGACCCTTCCATGGTCAAGGACGACGAGCACAGCCGATCGAAAGGGAAGATACCATCCCGTCCACACGGCACGGGCGCGCCGGGAGGACGCGGGCGTCACCGCAGGGCGGCGCGATTCTCCTCGATCGTGTCCACCAGCGAGGCCACCGACGGGCCCGCGCTCAGGATGCCGCGGGACGAGGTCGCCAAGACCTGCGGCCAGGCCGTCCCGAAGTCGGCCCGCATGCCCCGGGCCGTGGCGCCCTGGGCACCGAACCCGGGCGCCAGCAGGGGCCCGCCGAGGGCCGGCAGGTCCAGGCCGAGGCGGTCCGCCTCGGCGGCCACCGTGGCGCCCAAGACGAGTCCCACCGGCCCCCACGCGTCGTCGCCGCGCAGGGCCGCGTTCTCGGCGGCCGCCGCCGCGGCGATGCGCCGGGCGACCGATCCCTCGGCCGACCCCTCGCCCACGTGCTGGACCTCGCGGCCCTCCGGATTGGAGGTCAGCGCGAGGACGAACACGCCGCGGCCGGCCTCGTGGGCGGCGCGGATGGTCGGCACGAGGGTGCCGAAACCCAGGTACGGGCTGAGCGTCACCGCATCCGCGGCCAGGGGCGAGGCGTCGGCGATCCACGCGGCGGCGTAGCCGTCCATGGTGGAGCCGATGTCACCGCGCTTGGCGTCCGCGATCGTGAGCACCCCGGCGTCCCGGGCGGCCGCGAGCAGCCGCTCCAGGGCCGCCAGGCCGGCCGATCCGTGGCGCTCGTACAGCGCCACCTGGGGCTTGATCGCCGCCACGCGGGGCCCCTCGGGACCCACCGCCGCCTCGAGGGCGGTTAGGGAGAACGCCTCGAGGCCCGCCGGGGTGTCGCTCAGGCCCCACTGCCGCAGCAGGCCCGGATGGGGGTCCACGCCGAGGCACAGCGGACCGGCCGTCTCCATGGCGTGGGCCAGCCGCCGCCCGAAGGGGGCGCGGGGCCCCGCGCCGCCCGTCGCCGTCGTGGTCACGCCGCGGCCTCCGGACCGGCGACAGCCTGCTGCAGGCGCGCGTCGTGCTCCTGCAGTGAGGTGACGGACCACTCGTAGGACCGCATGGCCTCGATGGCCTGCAGGCACGCCCCGAACTCGGCCGTGGTCGTGATCACCGGCACGCCGAGCGACGTCGCGGCCGCGCGGATCTCGTAGCCGTCCGTGCGGGCGTCGCCGCCGGAGGGCGTGTTCAGCACGAGATCGACGGTGCCGGCGTGCAGCTGCTCCAGCACGGTGCCCGCGCCGTCCTCGTGCCCGGCGTCGGCGATCTTCGCCACGACCTCCGCGGGGATGCCGTTGCGCCGCAGCACCTCGGCGGTGCCGCCGGTGGAGACCACCTGGAAGCCGAGGTCGACGAGGCGCTTGGCCTGGCCCACGAGGGTGCGCTTGTCCCGGTTCGCGACCGACACGAACACGCGCCCCGAGGTGGGCAGCGGGCCGCCGGCGGCGGACTGGGACTTGGCGAACGCGGTGTCGAAGTGCTTGTCGATGCCCATGACCTCGCCCGTCGAGCGCATCTCCGGGCCCAGCAGCGAGTCGACCACGCGGCCCTCCGCGGTGCGGAAGCGGGTGAACGGCAGCACCGCCTCCTTGACCGCCACGGGCGCGCCGATCGGCAGGGTGCCGCCGTCGTACGCCGTGGGCAGCATGCCGGCCGCGCGCAGGTCGGCGATGCTCTCGCCGACGCCGATCCGCGCGGCCGCCTTGGCCAGCTGGACGCCCGTGGCCTTCGAGACGAACGGCACGGTCCGCGAGGCGCGCGGGTTCGCCTCGATCACGTACAGCACGTCCGAGGCGAGCGCGAACTGGATGTTGATCAGGCCGCGCACGCCGACGCCGGCCGCGATCCGCTCGGTGGCGCGGTGCACGCGCTCGAGCACGTCCGGGCCCAGGGTGACGGGGGGCAGCACGCACGCGGAGTCGCCCGAGTGGATGCCCGCCTCCTCGATGTGCTCCATGACGCCGCCGAGGTACAGCTCGGTGCCGTCGTAGAGGGCGTCGACGTCGATCTCGATCGCGTCCTCGAGGAAGCGGTCCACGAGCATCGGCTGGTCGGGGGTGATCTCCGTCGCGTGCGCCACGTAGTGGGCCAGCGCCTCCTCGGAGTACACGATCTCCATGCCGCGGCCGCCGAGCACGTAGGAGGGGCGCACGAGCACGGGGTAGCCGATCTCGTCCGCCACGCGCTTGGCGTCGTCGAAGGAGACGGCCGTGCCGTTCTTCGGCGCCACCAGGCCCGCGCGCTCGAGCACGAGCGCGAACTCACCGCGGTGCTCGGCCAGGTCGATGGCCGCGGGCGAGGTGCCCAGGATCGGCACGCCGGCGTCGGCGAGCTGCTGGGCCAGCTTGAGCGGGGTCTGGCCGCCGAGCTGCACGAAGACGCCGCGCACGCCGCCGGAGGCCTCCTCTGCCGCGATGACCTCCAGGACGTCCTCGAGCGTGAGCGGCTCGAAGTAGAGGCGATCGGAGATGTCGTAGTCCGTGGATACCGTCTCCGGGTTGCAGTTGACCATCACGGTCTCGTAGCCGGCCTCGCGCAGCGCCATGGTGGCGTGCACGCACGAGTAGTCGAACTCGATGCCCTGGCCGATCCGGTTCGGGCCCGAGCCGAGGATGATCACCGACTCGCCCTCGTGCGGGGCGACCTCGGTCTCGAGGTCGTAGCTGGAGTACCGGTACGGGGTGAAGGCCTCGAACTCGGCGGCACAGGTGTCCACGGTCTTGTAGACGGGGCGCACGCCCAGGGCGTGACGCACGCCGCGCACGACCGCGGCGTCCATGTGCCGCAGCGAGCCGATCTGGGCGTCGGAGAACCCGTGCCGCTTGGCGCGGCGCAGCAGGGCCTCGTCGAGGACCTCGGCGTCGCGGATCTCGTCCGCGACCTCGTTGATGAGCACGAACTGGTCCAGGAACCACGGGTCGATCGCGGTGGCCTCGAAGGCCTCCTCGATCGTGGCGCCGGCGTAGAGCGCCTGCTGGGTCTGGGAGAGCCGGTCGGTGGTGGCCGTGCTCGCCGCCGCGAGCAGGGCCTGCGGGTCGGCGTCCTGCGGGAACGCGAGCTCCGAGCCCTTCTGCTCGAGCGAGCGCAGGGCCTTCTGCAGGGCCTCCGTGAAGTTGCGGCCGATGGCCATGGCCTCGCCGACCGACTTCATGGTGGTGGTCAGCGTGGGATCCGCCGCCGGGAACTTCTCGAACGCGAAGCGCGGGACCTTCACGACCACGTAGTCCAGGACCGGCTCGAAGGACGCCGGGGTCTTCTGGGTGATGTCGTTGGGGATCTCGTCCATCGTGTAGCCCAGGGCCAGCTTGGTGGCGATCTTGGCGATCGCGAAGCCGGTGGCCTTCGAGGCCAGCGCCGAGGAGCGGGAGACGCGCGGGTTCATCTCGATGACGACGACGCGCCCGTCCACGGGGTTCACCGCGAACTGGATGTTGCAGCCGCCGGTGTCCACGCCGACCTCGCGGATGACGTTGATCGAGATGTCCCGCAGCTTCTGGTACTCGCGGTCCGTCAGCGTCATGGCCGGGGCCACGGTGATGGAGTCGCCGGTGTGCACGCCCACGGGGTCCACGTTCTCGATGGAGCAGACGACGACGACGTTGTCGTTCTTGTCCCGCATCATCTCCAGCTCGTACTCCTTCCAGCCGAGGATGGACTCCTCGAGCAGGACCTCGGAGGTCGGGCTGTACTGCAGGCCGGCGCCGCAGATGCGGTACAGGTCGGCCTCGTCGTAGGCCATGCCGGAGCCGAGGCCGCCCATCGTGAACGAGGGGCGCACCACCACGGGGTACTTCAGGTCCTCGACGGCGGCCAGGGCCTCCTCCATCGTGTGCACGATGTGGGACCGGGCGGACTCGCCGCCGGCACGCTCCACGACGCCCTTGAACAGCTCGCGGTTCTCGCCGAGCTCGATGGCCTCGATGTTCGCGCCGATCAGCTCGACGCCGAAGCGCTCGAGCACCCCGTCCTTGTCGAGGGCGATGGCGGTGTTCAGCGCCGTCTGGCCGCCCAGGGTGGGCAGCAGGGCGTCCGGGCGCTCCTTCTCGATGATCTTGGCGACCACGGCCGGGGTGATGGGCTCGACGTAGGTGGCGTCGGCCAGCTCCGGGTCGGTCATGATCGTGGCCGGGTTGGAGTTGACGAGGACGACGCGGACGCCCTCCTCCTTGAGGACGCGGATGGCCTGGGTGCCGGAGTAGTCGAACTCGGCGGCCTGGCCGATCACGATGGGGCCGGAGCCGATGACCAGGACGGACTTCAGGTCGGTGCGCTTGGGCATGGATCAGGCTCCTTCGGTGGCGGGGGTGGTGGCGGCGCGGTGCTCGGTGAGCAGCTGCACGAAGCGGTCGAACAGGTCGAGGGTGTCGTTGGGGCCGGCCGCGGACTCCGGGTGGAACTGCACGGAGAAGGCGGGCCGGTCGAGCAGGCGCAGGCCCTCGACGACCTGGTCGTTCAGGGACCAGTGGGAGACCTCGACGCGGCCGAAGCGCGACTCCGGCGCCTCGATCGGCTCGCCGAGGGGGGCGTCCACGGCGAAGCCGTGGTTCTGGGAGGTGATGGCCACGCGGCCCGTGGCCTTGTCCAGCACCGGCTGGTTCGGGCCGCGGTGGCCGAACTTCAGCTTGTAGGTGTCGAAGCCGAGCGCGCGGCCGAAGATCTGGTTGCCGAAGCAGATGCCGAAGAACGGCAGGCCGGCGTCGAGGACCTCGCGCAGCAGCTCCACCTGGGCGTCTGCCGTGGCCGGGTCGCCGGGGCCGTTGGACAGGAAGACGCCGTCCGGGTCCACGGCGCGGATGCCGGCCAGGTCCGTGGCCGCGGGCAGCACGTGCACGCGGATGCCGCGGGAGGCCAGGTGCCGCGGCGTGGCGGCCTTGATGCCGAGGTCGAGGGCGGCGATCTCGGCGATCGGCTCGCCCTCCCAGCCGTGCTCGGCCGGCTCGACGACGTACGGCTCCTCCGTGGTGACGGACTCCGCGAGGCGGGCGCCGGCCATCGACGGCTGGGCGCGCACCTCCGCCAGCAGCTCGGCCTCCGGGCGGGCGGCGAGCTCGCCGGAGAACACGCCGGCGCGCATCGAGCCCTCGGTGCGCAGGCGGCGGGTGACGGCCCGGGTGTCGACCTCGCGGATCCCGACGACGCCGAACGCCTCGAGATCCTCGTCGAGGGTGCGCTCGGCGCGCCAGTTGGACGGACGCCGGGCCGCGTCGCGGACCACGTAGCCGGCGGCGAAGATCGCCCGCGACTCGCGGTCGGCGTCGTTGACCCCGGTGTTGCCGATGTGCGGGGAGGTCTGCACGATGATCTGCCCCGCGTAGGACGGGTCGGTGAGGGTCTCCTGGTAGCCGGTCATGCCCGTGGTGAACACGGCCTCGCCCAGGGTGCGGCCGCGGGCGCCGTAGGCCCGGCCGCGGTGGACGGTGCCGTCCTCGAGGACGAGCAGGGCCAGGTCGTCGGTGGGGGTGCTCATCGGGGGTCTCCTTCTCCTGCGCGGCCGGCCGGGTCGGCCGGGGCGGGGTCGATGATGGTCTGCAGGGCGGCGAGGAGCCGGTCGCGGTCCTCGGGGCGGTCGGGGCGGAAGGCGGAGGTGAGTTCCACGTCGCCGAGGCGCCAGCCCCAGGCGACGAGCCCGCCCGGCTCGACGAACTTGCCGGCGATCCCCGCGGACAGGCCGGCCTCGACGAGGTCGTCCGCGGGGATGAACAGGTTGGCGGCCCCGGGGCGGAGCACGAGCAGGCCGCGGTGGGTGCCGGCGTCGTGGACCTCGAGGACGGCGCGCGAGCGCAGGCCCAGGCCGTGCACCGCCACGCGGTCCAGTCGGTCCTCGCCGCGCACCGTGCCCACGTGCATGCCCTCCGCGGACAGCGTCGGCTCGGCGTCGTAGAGGGCCGTCGGCACGGGGGCCGGGGCCGGGATCCCGGCCTGCGCCCGGCGGCGGGCCCGCCACCCGAGGGCCAGCAGGCCGAGCAGCACGAGGACGACGGCCAGGGTGCCCAGGGTCACCGGCAGCCACACGTCCGCGTAGTCCTTCGTCGGGGTCCGCGGCGGGACGGGACGGGCCGCCAGGGCGGCGGCCAGGGAGGTGATGCTCACGCGCGCTCCCCCGTCTCCGTCAGGGCCGGGTGGCGGTACGGCCGGGCGGGGGCGCCGTCGGCGACGACGCGGGCACCGCGATAGACCGTGTGGCGCACCGCGCCCGGCAGCTCCATGCCCCGGTACGGGCTGTTGCGGGACTTGGTCAGGTGCTGCTCGGGGTCCACGGTGCGGCGGGCCTGCGCGTCCACGAGCACGAGGTTGGCCACCGCGCCGACGCGCGGGACGCCGCGCTCGTCGGCCTGGCCCTGGTCGGTCAGGCCGGCGATCCGGGCCGGCGCCGTGGACATCACGCGGGCGACGCCGGCCCAGTCCATCAGGCCGGTGTCCACCATCGCCTGCTGCACCACGGACAGGGCGGTCTCGAGGCCCGTCATGCCCATCGCCGCGACCGTCCACTCGCACTGCTTGGTCTCGGCGGTGTGTGGGGCGTGGTCGGTGCCCACGGTGTCGATGGTGCCGTCGGCCAGCCCGGCGCGCAGGGCCATCACGTCGGACTCGCGGCGCAGCGGCGGATTGACCTTGAACACGGGGTCGTAGGAGCGGACGAGCTCCTCGGTGAGCAGCAGGTGGTGCGGGGTGACCTCGGCGGTCACGGCCACGCCCTGGGCCTTGGCCCAGCGGATCAGCTCGACGGAGCCGGCCGTGGAGACGTGGCACACGTGCAGGCGGGAGTCCACGTGCTGGGCCAGCAGCACGTCACGGGCGATGATGGCCTCCTCCGCCACGGCGGGCCAGCCGGCCAGGCCGAGGACGCCGGAGAGCTCGGACTCGTTCATCTGGGCGCCGGCGGTGAGGTTCGGCTCCTGCGCGTGCTGGGCCACGAAGCCGCCGAAGGACTTCACGTACTCGAGCGCACGGCGCATCAGCACGGCGTCGTGGACGCACATGCCGTCGTCGGAGAACATCCGCACGCGGGCCTGCGAGTCGGCCATCGCGCCGAGGTCGGCCAGGGCCTCGCCGGCCAGGCCCACGGTCACCGCGCCCACGGGGTGCACATCGCACCAGCCCGCGTCCCGGCCCAGCCGCCACACCTGCTCCACCACGCCGGCGGTGTCCGCCGTCGGCGTCGAGTTGGCCATCGCGTGGACCGAGGTGAAGCCGCCCATCGCGGCGGCGCGGGTGCCGGTCTCGACCGTCTCTGCATCCTCCTTGCCGGGCTGGCGCAGATGGGTGTGCAGGTCGACGAGCCCGGGCAGCAGCACCAGGCCGGCGCAGTCGACCTCCTCGGGGGCCGGGTCGAGGCCGGCGGCGTGGGCCGCGGCGTCCGGGCCGAGGGCGGCGATCCGGCCCTCGGCGACGAGCACGTCGGCGGTCTCACCCGTGGTCAGGCGCGCACTGCGCAGCAGCAGGGGGGCGGGGCTGGGGGCGCTCACGGGCGGACCTCCTGGTCGTGGTTGAGGACGAGGTGCAGGACCGCCATGCGGACAGACACGCCGTTGGCGACCTGCTCGAGGGCGGTGTTGCGGGGCGAGTCCGCCGCCGCCGGGCTGATCTCCAGGCCGCGGTTCATCGGGCCGGGGTGCATGACCACGGGCTCGTCGAGCAGGGCGCCGCGGCCGGCGGTGAGGCGGGCGAAGCGGTCGTCGGTCAGCCCCCAGGTCCGGGTGTACTCCCCCGCGGACGGGAAGAAGGCGCCGCCCATCCGCTCGGCCTGGACGCGGAGCATCATGACGGCGTCGGGGCCGGCGTCGAGGGCCTCGTCCAGCGAGTAGGTGACCTGGCACGGCCACGCGGCCACGCCCACGGGCAGCAGGGTGGGCGGCGCGGCCAGGGTGACCTGTGCGCCCAGCGTGCTGAGCAGCCACACGTTGGACCGGGCCACGCGCGAGTGCAGGATGTCCCCCACGATCACCACGCGCATGCCGGTCAGGTCCCGGCCGACCAGGTCCTCTCCCGTCGCCGCGGCGAGGCGCCGGCGCAGGGTGAAGGCGTCCAGGAGGGCCTGGGTGGGGTGCTCGTGGGTGCCGTCGCCGGCGTTCACGACGGCGGAGCGCACCCAGCCGGAGTCGGCCAGCTGGCGGGCCGCGCCCGAGGACCAGTGGCGCATCACGATGGCGTCCGCGCCGATGGCCTCGAGCGTCTGGACGGTGTCCTTGAGCGACTCCCCCTTGGAGACGGACGATCCCTTCGCGGAGAAGTTGATCACGTCCGCAGAGAGCCGCTTGGCGGCGGCCTCGAAGGAGATGCGGGTGCGGGTGGAGTCCTCGAGGAAGAGGTTCACCACGGTGCGGCCGCGCAGGGCGGGCAGCTTCTTGACCTCGCGCTGGTTGACGGCGGCCATCTCCTCGGCGGTGTCGAGGACGGCGAGGGCGTCGGCGCGGGAGAGGTCGGCGGTGGACAGCAGGTGGCGCACGGCTCAACCCTCCCGGGTCGCGACACGGTCGACGATGCTCACGGCGTCCTCAGTGACCTCGCCGGTGCCCTCGGGGCCGTCGACCTCCATGAGCCGGACCTGGACGCGCTCGGCGGTGGAGGTCGGCAGGTTCTTGCCCACGAAGTCGGCCCGGACGGGCAGCTCGCGGTGCCCGCGGTCCACGAGGACGGCCAGGCGCACGGCGGCGGGGCGGCCCAGGTCGGCGATCGCGTCGAGGGCGGCCCGGACGGTGCGGCCGGAGAAGAGGACGTCGTCCACGAGCACGACGACGGCGCCGTCGAGGGGGACCTCGGGCAGGCGGGTGGGCATCGGGGTGCGGGCCGTGCCGCGGCGGAGGTCGTCCCGGTAGAGCGTCACGTCCACCTCACCGACGGCGGCGGTGGGGTCGAAGGCCGGCTCGATGCGGGCCAGCAGGGCGCCGAGCCGCCGGGCCAGGGGGGCCCCGCGGCGCGGGATCCCCATCAGGACGAGACCCTCGGCGCCCTTGTTGGACTCGAGGATCTCGTGGGCGATCCGGGTCAGCGCCCGGTCGATCTCGGACGTGGACAGCACGGTCCGGGCAGCACGAGGTGCGGCGGGGTCAGTTCCCATGCCGGCGCCTCCTTCCCCGCCTCACAGGACGGCTCTTAAAGGATGCGTGGTTCGTCCCGGGGCGCCGGTGGGCCCCCGCGCGGGACGTCGCCGACTCTACCAGCGAGGCCCGCCCCACGGCGCGGATGACGCGGTGCGGGACGGGCCTCGTGACGGAGCTCTCGGCCGCTCAGGCGAGCAGCGTCGGCTTGACCTGCTGCAGGCGGCCGAGCAGACCGTTGACGAACTCGGGCGAGTCGTCCGTGGACAGCTGGGCGGCCAGGGCGACGGCCTCCGAGATGGCGACGGCGTCCGGCACGTCGTCCTGGAACAGCAGCTCCCAGGCCCCCACGCGCAGGATCGCCCGGTCGACGGCGGGCATGCGGTCCAGGGACCAGCCGCGGGAGTAGGAGCTCAGGGCCTCGTCGAGCCGCTCCTGGTCCGCGATGACGCCTTCCACGAGCCGCTGGGTGTAGGCGTTCACCTGCAGGTCGGTGCTCTCGCGGCGGGTGCGGATGCCCTCCAGCACGGTGGATCCGCGCTGCTCGGCCTCGAACAGGATCTCCACCGCACGCTGCCGGGAGCGGCTGCGCGCCGTGGTCCCCCGCTTGGCAGCGGAGCCGGCGGAGGCCCGCTCAGTCATTGACGCGGCCGAGGTAGTCGCCGGTGCGGGTGTCGACCTTGACGCGGGTGCCCTGCTCGACGAAGAGCGGCACCTGGATCTCGGCGCCGGTCTCCACGGTGGCGGGCTTGGTGCCGGCGGACGAGCGGTCCCCCTGCAGGCCCGGCTCGGTGTAGGTGATCTCCAGGACCACGGACGCCGGCATCTCGAGGTACAGCGGCGTGCCCTCGTGCAGGGCGATGACCACCTGGGTGTTCTCGAGCATGTACTTCGCGGCGTCGCCGACCACGGCCCCGGGCACGGTGATCTGGTCGTAGTCCTTGACGTCCATGAACACGTAGTCCGCGCCGTCCTGGTAGAGGTACTGGTAGTCGGAGCGGTCGACGGTGGCGAACTCGACCTTGGCGCCGGCGTTGAAGGTCTTGTCCACGACCTTGCCCGTGGTGATGTTCTTCATCTTGGTGCGGACGAACGCGCCGCCCTTGCCCGGCTTGACGTGCTGGAACTCGGTGACGTTCCAGAGCTGGCCCTCCAGTTTCAGGACGGCGCCGTTCTTGATGTCGTTGCTCGTTGCCACGTGTGTGCTCCCGATCGGTCTCGCGGACCGTCACGGGTCCGCCTGCAGTGGGTGGGGTCTTGGATGTGCGCGGGCCAGTCTACGGGAGGCCCCGCGCGGGGCCGGGGTCAGCGGCGGCTCACTCTGCGATCTCCTGGTACGCCGCGAAGAGCAGGGACGCGTCCGGGATGTCCACGGTGGTGGGCTGCGCGAGCCCGTCCAGCAGGACGAAGCGCAGCTGGTCGCCGCGGTTCTTCTTGTCCCGGCGGATGCCCTCGAGCAGGGTCTGCCACCGGTCCCCGCGGTAGGAGACGGGCAGGCCCAGGGCCGTCAGCACCGACCAGTGGCGGTCCGCGGTGGCGTCGTCGAGCCGGCCGAGGGAGCGGGCCAGCTCGGCCGCGAAGACCAGCCCCACGGACACCGCGGCGCCGTGGCGCCACTGGTAGCGCTCGGCGAGCTCGATCGCGTGCGCCATCGTGTGGCCGTAGTTCAGCGCCTCGCGGGCGCCCGACTCGCGGGGGTCGCGGGAGACGACGTCCGCCTTGACCCGGATCGAACGCTCGATCAGCTCGCGCAGCCGCGCGGAGTGCGGGTTCTGGGCCTGGGCCGGGTCCTCCTCGATGAGGTCGAGGATCGCGGGGTCGGCGATGAAGCCGCACTTCACGACCTCGGCCAGGCCGGAGATCAGCTCGTTGGCCGGCAGGGTGAGCAGCGTGTCCAGGTCCGCCAGCACGCCGGCCGGATTGTGGAACGCCCCCACCAGGTTCTTGCCCTCGGCGGTGTTGATGCCGGTCTTGCCGCCCACCGCCGCGTCCACCATGCCCAGCAGGGTGGTGGGCATGTGCACGACGCGGACGCCGCGCAGCCACGTGGCCGCCACGAAGCCGGCCAGGTCGGACACGGCGCCGCCGCCCACGGAGACGATCGCGTCCGACCGGGTGAAGTCGTTCTGGCCGAGCACCTGCCAGCAGAACCCGGCCACCTGCAGGTGCTTGCCCTCCTCGGCGTCCGGGATCTCGGCGGTCAGTGCGGTCAGGCCCACGGCCTCGAGGTCGTTCTTGACGACGTCGCCGGTGGCCCGGAGGGCGCGCGGATGGATGACCAGCACGCGTCGGACGGTCGGGCCGAGCATGTCCGGCAGGCGCGCGAGCAGGCCCCGGCCCACCACCACGTCGTAGCCGCCGTGCACGGCCGCCTCGTGGCCGCCGGCCACGGGGATGACCGTCACGTCCTCGGGTGCGGCCGGAGCGGCCGCGGGCGCCGCCCCCGGGGTCTCCTGCTCGGTGATGTCCGGCTCACGGTCGGTCATGGGTGTGACTCACTCCTTCGGGGGCGGTGGGCGTCCCCCACGATACGCCAGGCCGCCTCGGCGGCCGTCAGGCCTGTGGTGTCGAGGACGAGGTCGGCGACCTCGCGGTACAGCCCCTCGCGTTCGGCGAGGATGCGCCGCCAGGTCCCGGCGGGGTCTCCGGCCAGGACGGGGCGGCCCGCGCCGCCGCCCACGCGGCGCAGCGCCTCCTCCTCTCCGACAGCGAGGTAGACGACGTCGGAGTCCGGCCCGGCCAGCGCGCGGCGGGTGCCCGGATGCAGGACGGCGCCGCCGCCGCACGAGAGGACGCACGGGGCGGGTCGGCCGAGCACATGGCCGATGACGCGCGCCTCCTCCGCCCGGAACGCGGCCTCGCCGTGCTCGGCGAAGAACTCCGGGATCGGGCCGTGCACCTGGGTGAACAGCTCGTCGGAGTCCACGAAGGGCAGCCCGGTCACGGCGGCCAGGGCCCGGCCGACCGTCGTCTTCCCGGCCCCCATCGGGCCGACGAGGACGATCCGGCGGGCCGGGCGCGCGGCCGGGTCCTCGTCGGCCGCGGCGGCCACCGTGGCCGCGGCCGTCAGGCGCGCCTCGAGGGCACCGGTCATGCCCTCCCACGGGCACACGGTGACGGGCCCGGGGACGGGACGCGTGCTCGGGTCCGGTCCCGGGGCCGGCGCGGTCCCGGGGGTGTCGGTCACGGCAGGGGGTCGCCCATCGGGCCGTCCGCCACGACGTCGGCGCCCGGCTCCGGCAGGGCGGGGACCGCGGCCTGGAACGCTTCGAGGTTGCGGCGCGTCTCGGCCACGGAGTCGCCGCCGAACTTCTCGAGCATCGCGTCGGCCAGGACGAGGGCGACCATGGCCTCGGCGACGATGCCCGCGGCGGGCACGGCCGCCACGTCGGAGCGCTGATGGTGGGCCGTGGTCTCCGCGCCCGTGGCGACGTCGACCGTGGGCAGCGCGCGCGGCACCGTGGCGATCGGCTTCATCGCGGCACTCACGCGCAGCAGCTCGCCCGTCGACATGCCGGCCTCGATGCCGCCGGCCCGGTCGCTCGTGCGCCGGGGGCGACCGTCCGCGCCGCGGGCGATCCCGTCGTGGGCGGCGGAGCCGCGTCGGGCGGCCGTGGCGAACCCGTCGCCGACCTGCACGCCCTTGATCGCCTGGATGCCCATGAGCGCCCCCGCCAGCCGCGCGTCGAGGCGGCGGTCCCAGTGCACGTGGGAGCCCAGGCCGATCGGCACGCCGTACGCCAGCACCTCCACGACGCCGCCGAGGGTCTCCCCGGCGCGGTGGGCGTCGTCGACCTCGGCGACCATCGCCGCCGAGGTCTGCGGGTCGAGGCAGCGGACCGGGTCGGCGTCGAGGCGGGCCTCGTCCTCGGGGACGGGGAACGGGTGGCCCTCCGGCAGGGCGGCCTCCCCGAAGGCCACGGTGTGGGAGACGATCCGCACGCCGAGCTCGCCGAGGAAGGCGCGGGCGACGGTGCCCAGGGCCACACGGGCGGCGGTCTCACGGGCGGAGGCGCGCTCGAGGAGGGGGCGGGCCTCGTCGAAGCCGTACTTCTGCATGCCGGTCAGGTCGGCGTGGCCGGGCCGCGGGCGGGTGAGCGCCGCGTTGCGGGCCAGACCGTCGAGCTCCTCCGCGGGGACGGGATCGGCGGCCATCACCTTCTCCCACTTGGGCCATTCCGTGTTGCCCACCTGGATCGCCACGGGCGAGCCGAGGGTGCGGCCGTGGCGGACGCCGCCGAGGATCGTCACCGCGTCCTGCTCGAACTTCATGCGCGCGCCGCGCCCGTACCCCAGGCGGCGGCGCGCGAGCGCGTCCTGCACGTCCTGCGTCGTGACCGGGATCCCGGCCGGCAGTCCCTCAACGATTCCTGTGAGCGCGGGGCCGTGAGACTCCCCCGCTGTCAACCAGCGCACCATGGCGTGCAGTCTCTCACGCACGGGGCACCGCGCCGCCACGTGTGACCGGACGGGACGCACCGGATCCGGCGTTCGACGCTCAGCCGGCGGCCGGTCCCAGGGCGTCCGCCGCGGCGCGCGTCACCGCCGCCCAGTCCGGCTCGGGCATCCCGGCCGCGGCGCGGGGCCGGGCCGTGAACAGCCGGACCTGCTCGATGCCCTGGTGCAGCAGCATGGACAGCCCGGACGCCACCGGACCGACCTCCCGGGACCAGGCGGACGCCAGCACGGAGGGCCACGGGTCGTAGGCCGCGTCCAGCAGGGGCGGCAGGGCGGCGCCAGCCGGCACGTGTGCGGCCAGGGCGTCCGCGGCGCGCGGCGGCAGGGTGGCGACGACGGCACGCAGCCCCGGTGCCCGCCGGAGCAGATCCGGCTGGCCGAGGGTTGCCCAGCGCAGCCCGAGCGCGTCGGCCAGGGCCGTCACCTCGGCGGCGCGGGCGGCGTCGCGGACGCCGAAGAGCACCGCGTCCGCGCCGAGCGTGGCGGCGGCGAGGACGGCCGCCGTCGCGGTCCCCCCGTTCCCGAGGACGCCGACGGTCCCGCCCCGGGCGGCACGGTCGAGGCCGGCCGCGGCGAGGGCGCCGAGGATGCCGTCCACGTCCGTGTTCTCGGCGTGGACGACCCCGGGGGCGGAGGGGTGGTCGCGCACGAGGGTGTTCGCGGTGCCCAGGAGGCGGACGCGGTCGCTGACGTGCCCGGCGGCGGCGACGACCGCCCGCTTCAGCGGCATGGTGACGGAGCAGCCGAGCCAGTCCTGCCCGCGGGCCGCGGCCGCGCCGCCGTCGGCCGTGCCCGGGGCGCCGAGGTGCTCGGCCGCGAAGGCGAGCACCTCGTCCTCGCCCAGGTCTCGGCGGCCGTAGTCGACGTCGAGGCCCAGGACCCGGTAGCCGGCCGCGTGCAGCACCGGGGAGAGCGAGTGGGCGATCGGCCGGCCCAGGACCGCCGCGCGCAGCGTGGGGCGCATCAGCACACCCCCGGATTGGAGGCGCAGTAGCGCTGCAGGGTGCGCACGTGCTGCTGGTGCTCCTCATAGGTGCGGGAGAACTCGGTGTGGCCGGTGCCGATGTCCGTGGTCACCCAGTAGTAGGCGTCCGTCTCGGCCGGGTCGAGGGCGGCCTCGACGGCCGCGTCGGAGGGCATGCCGATCGGACCCGGCGGCAGGCCCGGGTGCACGTACGTGTTGTAGGGGTTCGACGCGTCCTGGCGCTGGCCCGAGGTGAAGCTGAGGCTGCGCACGCCGAGGCCGTACGTGACGGTGGCGTCGATCTGCAGGAGCCCGCGCGTCTCGGTGTTGTCCGGGGCGAGGCGGTTCTCGATGGCGCCGGCGACCTGCCGGTAGTCCTGGGGCAGGGCCTCCGCCTCGAGGATGGAGGCGATCGTGAGCAGGCGCTGCTGCTCGGCCGGGTCGCGGACGTCGAGGGCGTCGAGCTCGGCGAGGGTGGGCCGGATCAGGGAGTCGAGCACCTGCTCGGCGGTGGCGTCGACGGGGAGGCGGTACTCCCCCGCGTCGAGCCAGCCCTCGAGCGTGCCCGCCTCCCCGGGGACGCCGTAGCGGGTCGGGTCGTGGGCGGCGGCCTCGAGCTCCTCGCGGGGCAGCCCCGTGGCCTCGGCGACGGCGTCCAGCACCTCGGTGAGTCGCCGGCCGCGCTCCACGAGCACGTAGTGCACGGCCCCGTCCGCGGCGCCCTGGAGCACCGCGAGGGCCTCGGCCGCGGGCATCCGCTCGCGCAGCACGAAGTCCCCCGAGCGCACGAGACCGCTGTCCGCGTCCCTGGCGGCGCGCTCGAACGCACGGGCGGAGGCCACGATGCCGGCCCGGTCCAGGCGGGCCGCCACGGAGCCCAGGTCCTCGCCCGGCTCCACCGAGAACGTCACCTCGTCGCCCTCGACGGCCGTGTGGTCGGGGCCGCCCAGGAACCCGCGCACGATCAGCCCGACCACGACGGCGAACGCCACGAGCACCGTGCCCAGCACCAGCGCGGTCCGCCGCCGGCCGGCGCCGCGATCGACCCGCGGGGCCGGGTGGGACCCGGAGCCCCGGCGACGCAGGAACGTGCGGGGCCGGCATGGGCCGGCCGCGTCGACCGGCTGGGACGGGGCGCCGAGATCGGCCTCGTCCGCCTCGCCGTGGGCGAAGCCGAACACGTCGAGGTCGTCGTGGACGTCGGCCTCGTCGCCGAGCAGATCGTCCCAGTGGTCCTCACGCCGCGCGTGCTGGTGGTCGCCGGTCACCGGATCTGCTCCCGGTCCTGGCCGGCCCAGCGGCCGGTGCGGCGCTGCTCGTCCACGGCGGCCTGCAGGATCGCGACGGCGGCCGCCTGGTCGATCACGCCGCGGCTGTCCTTGACGGACCGGCCCGCGGCCCGCAGTCCGGCCTGCGCGGAGACCGTGCTGAGCCGCTCGTCGACGAGCCGGACCGGCACGGGGTGGCCCGCCTCGACCAGGGCGGCGGCGACGGCGTCCGCGTAGTCGAGGGCGTCCTGCGTGGACGGCGTGTGCTCGCCCCGCAGATTCACCGGCAGGCCGACGTACACGGCGACGACGTCGAGCTCGCGTGCGTGGGCGACGAGCTCGTCCACGTCACGACGTCGACGCGCATCCCGCCGCAGGGTGGCCACGGGGGTGGCGATCAGGCCGTCGGGGTCGGCCGACGCGACGCCCACGCGGGCACGTCCGACGTCGACGCCGAGGGTGCGCCCCCGGCGCACGGCGTCGGTTGCCGCGTTGGCCCCGTCCTGACCTGCGCTCACGTCCGCCTCAGGCCGCGCGCACCGCGGCGACGACGGCCTCGAGCGCGTCCCCGACGCGCGTGACGTCCTGGCCGCCGCCCTGGGCGACGTCGTCCTTGCCTCCGCCCCCGCCGCCGAGCACGCCGGTGGCGGTCTTGACCATGGCGCCCGCCTTGAGGCCGGCCGCGCGGGCGGCCTCGTTGGTCGCCACGACCACGAGGGGCCGGCCCTTGGCCTCGGCCGTGAGGGCCACGAGCACGGGCGTGCCCGCCGCGTTGCCGCCGGCCGACTCGATCCGGGCGCGCAGGTCCAGCACGAGGGAACGCAGCTGGTCCCCGGCCACGTCGCCGACGTGGTGCGCCAGCACCCGCACCGACGTCCCGGCGGACGTCGTGACGTCCTGGGCCTGCCCGGCGAGCTGCCCGGCCTGGGCCTGCAGCGCCTGGGCCCGCAGCTCCGCGACCTGCTTCTCGGCCGCCTTGAGCCGGTCCAGGGTGGCGCCGATGCGGTCCTTGAGCTCCTCGGCCGGGGCCTTGAACATCTCCGAGAGCTCGGAGACGAGGGTGCGCTCCGCGGCGAGGTGGCGGAACGAGTCCAGGCCGACGAGCGCCTCGACGCGGCGGTTGCCCGAGCCCACGGACTGCTCGCCGAGCAGGGTCAGCGAGCCGATCTGCGCGGTGCGGCCCACGTGGGTGCCGCCGCACAGCTCGCGGGACCAGGCGCCGTCGATCTCCACGACGCGCACCCGGTCGCCGTACTTCTCGCCGAACAGGCTCATCGCGCCGAGTGCGCGCGCCTCCTCGAGGCTCATCTCCTGGGTGAGCACGGCGTGGTCGTCGCGGATGGCGATGTTCACCACGTCCTCGACCTCGGAGCGGGCCCCGGCCGAGAGCGCCTCGGCCCAGCGGAAGTCGAAGCGCAGGTAGCCCTCCTTGTTGAAGGAGCCGGACTGGGTGGCCTCGGGGCCGAGGATCTGGTGCAGTGCGGCGTGCACCAGGTGGGTGCCGGAGTGGGCCTTCTCGCCGTCGAGGCGGCGCTGCAGGTCGATCGCGCCGAGGGCCTGCGCGCCGGCGGCGACCTCGCCGTCGAGGACCTTGACCCTGTGCACGGACAGCCCCTTCACGGGGGCCTGCACGTCGAGCACCTCGAGGCGGAAGCCGTCGCCGGTGATCAGGCCGGTGTCCGCGGCCTGGCCGCCGGACTCCGCGTAGAACGGCGTGGCGTCCAGGACGAGCTCGAGCTCCGTGCCGGCGCCGGCGGACGCGACCTCCTCGCCGTTCTGCAGCAGGCCGCGCACCACGGACTCGGTGGTGTGCTCGGTGTAGCCGGTGAAGTGGGTCTGGCCCTCGGCGCGCAGGCGCTGGTACACGGCGGTGTCCGTGTGGCCGGCCTTCTTGGCCTTGGCGTCCGCGCGGGCGCGGTCGCGCTGCTCGGCCATGAGGGCGCGGAACCCGGCCTCGTCCACGGCGACGCCGGCCTCCTCCGCGATCTCCAGCGTCAGCTCGATCGGGAAGCCGTAGGTGTCGTGCAGCTCGAACGCGTCCGGGCCCGCGATGCCGCCGCCCGCCGAGCGGGCCTGGCCCACCGCGGCGTCGAGGCGGGCCGTGCCCGCGGCGATGGTCCGCAGGAACGCCTTCTCCTCGGCGTAGGCGATCCGGGCGATGCGCTCGAACTCGTCCGCGACCACCGGGTAGGTGCCCTTCATCGCGTCCCGGGAGACCGGCAGCAGCTCAGGGAAAACGGGCTCGGTGACGCCCATCAGGCGCAGGGCGCGGACGACGCGGCGGATGAGGCGGCGCAGCACGTAGCCGCGGCCCTCGTTGCCGGGGCGCACGCCGTCGCTGATCAGCATCAGGGCCGAGCGCACGTGGTCGGCCACCATGCGCAGGCGGACGTCGTCGTCGTAGTGCGGGTCGGCCGGGTCCTCGGTGGAGGTGTAGGAGCGGCCGGCCAGCTGCGCGGCGCGGTCGAGCACGGGGCGGACCTGGTCCGTCTCGTACATGTTCTCCACACCCTGGAGGATCATGGCGAGCCGCTCGAGGCCGAGACCGGTGTCGATGTTCTTGTGCTCGAGCTCGCCGGCGATGTCGAAGTCGTCCTTCGAGCGCACCGCGGAGAGGCGGTACTGCATGAACACGAGGTTCCAGATCTCGATGTAGCGGGTGTCGTCCGCGGCCGGGCCGCCGTCGACGCCGTACGCGGGGCCGCGGTCGTAGAAGATCTCCGAGCAGGGGCCGCCCGGGCCGGGCTGGCCGGTGTTCCAGTAGTTGTCGTCCTTGCCCATGCGCTGGATGCGCTCGGGACGGACGCCCACGTCCTCGCGCCAGATGCGCTCGGCCTCGTCGTCCTCGCGGTACACGGTGACCCAGAGGCGCTCGGGGTCCAGGCCGAAGCCGCCGTCCTCGACCGAGGACGTCAGCAGCTCCCAGGCCATCGGGATGGCCGTCTCCTTGAAGTAGTCGCCGAAGGAGAAGTTGCCGCACATCTGGAAGAAGGTGCCGTGGCGGACGGTCTTGCCGACCTCCTCGATGTCCGCGGTGCGGATGCACTTCTGCACCGAGACGACGCGCGGGCTCGGCGGGGTCTGCTCCCCCAGGAAGTACGGGATGAACGGGACCATGCCGGCCACCGTGAACAGCAGCGACGGATCCGGCGAGACGAGCGACGCCGACGGCACCACGCGGTGCCCCCTGGACTCAAAGAAGGCGGTCCAGCGGCGGGCGATCTCCTGGGACTTCATGCGGGGGTGTCCTTCTGCGTGGTGGTGGTCTGGGGGCGGGCGGCGCCGTGCGACGGCGGCTCCACGGTCTCCCCGGAGATGATCGGCCCCGTGTGGGGCAGGTAGGGCGCGGCCCAGGGGGCCTCGGCGCGGACGCGCTCGGCCAGGCGCCGGGCACCGTCCTGCAGGGCGGCCGCCGCGGCGTCGGCGGCGGCCTCACCGGCCTGGCGGGCCAGACGCTCCGGGTCCAGGCGGGCGGAGAACCCCGCGCGCCCCCCCGCGGAGCCAGGGTCAGACGTCGGCGCGTCGGTCGCGTCGGTGGCCGGGTGGGCACGGTCGCCGAGGGCGCGGTGTGCGAACCAGCCGGATGCGGCGCCGGCGCCGACGAGCAGCAGCGAGCGGAGCATGGCGGGGGCCTCCTTCGGACGGCAGGGATTCCGGCCCCACCTTACCGGGCGCGGCGCCGATCCCCGGCGGCGGGCCCGGGGGACGCCGCAGGCCCGGTCACCTCCGAGAGGTGACCGGGCCTGCGGGACGCGCGGGGCGCCGTCGTCCGGGACGGACCCGGCCGCGGCGGATCAGCGCGCGTAGTACTCGACCACGAGCTGCTCCTCGCAGGTCACGGGGACCTCGGAGCGCTTCGGGCGACGGGTGAGGGTGGCGCGCAGCTTGTCGATCTCCACGGTCAGGTAGCCCGGGGTGGCGGGCAGGACCTGCTGGTGGGCGCCGGCGGCGGCCAGCTGGAAGGGGACCATCTTCTCCGAGCGCTCGTGCACGTGGATCATCTGGCCCTCCTTCACGCGGAACGAGGGGACGTCCACGCGCTTGCCGTCCACCATGATGTGGCGGTGCACGACGAGCTGACGGGCCTGCTGGATGGTGCGGGCGAAGCCGGCACGCAGCACGAGGGCGTCGAGGCGCTGCTCGAGGAGCTCGACCAGGTTCTCACCGGTCAGGCCGGCGGTGCGCTTGGCCTCCTCGAAGTAGCGGCGCATCTGGGCCTCGCGGATGTTGTACTGGGCGCGCAGACGCTGCTTCTCCTTGAGGCGCACCGCGTAGTCCGAGTCCTGCTTGCGGCGGGCACGGCCGTGCTGGCCGGGGCCGTACGGACGACGCTCCATGTACTTCTCGGCCTTGGGGGTCAGCGCGATGCCCAGGGCGCGGGAGTGCCGCACGGTGCGGCGGGTGCGAAGGTTGCCACTCATGGTGGACCTGCCTTTCCTTGACGTGCGGCACGGTTCGGGTTTGTCTCGAGGTCTCGTCCGGGCGCCGGGGCGCACGGGTCAAGGGGCCTCGAACCTGGCCTCCCCGCGATCCTGAGGAGAGCTGAGGGGCGTGCCGCCGCCCGTCATCCACTGATGCGCTGCGCGTCCCTCGCCCGGGCACGCGGGCGTCCGCGGGGATCCGAGCGAGGGGGATGCGTCCGGGGCGCAGCGCCTGCCAGACCGGTCCACCTTACCAGAGCGACGACGACGGGGCGGGCCGGGGCTCAGGCGCGCGGCGTGGCCGCGGTGCCGGGGTCCGCGCCGAGGAGCTGACCGGCCTGGTCCAGGTGGGAGGCCTCGACCAGCACGTCGTACGACTCGGCCTCCATGGTCTGCAGGGACGTGAAGTCGCGCCTGCCGCCGGTGGCCGCGTGGCCGATCGCCCCGAAGACCGCCCCCCACAGGGCGCCCAGGCCCAGGGAGATCAGCAGGATCCAGAGGAACCCGAAGCCGGGGGCGAAGATCGAGAAGAGCAGGCCGAGCAGGAGGCCGAACCACAGGCCCTGCAGCCCGCCGCGGACGGCGGCCTTGCCGGTGGTCATCCGGCCCAGGACCTGCTCCACGGAGCGCAGCCCGGTGCCCACGATGCGCACGCGCTCCACGGGGAACCCGGCGTCGGAGAGCTGGTCCACGAGGGCCTGGGCCTCGGCGTAGGCCGGGACGGAGCGCAGGATGCGGTAGTCGGCCTGCGGGAGGGCGGGGCCGCCGGCGCCGGGGCGGCCGTACGGGGCCGGCTGCTGCGCGGCGGTGTGCTGGGGGGTGGACTGCTGCGGAGTGGACTGGGTCATGGGGGCGGCTCCTTCTGTTCCTTCTGTGCGTCGGTGGTGCATGGGGGCGCGAGCGGGCGAGGAGTCGGCGGGCCGACGTCGACCGCCCCGCTCATCCCTGGACAACCGGTGATCCGGGCGTCTTTATTCCGCGCGGCCGCCCGAGGCGTCCGCCCTCGGGCCCGGCGCGCGCTCAGTCGCCGCGGATGATCCGGCGCAGCGCGGCCACCTGCTCGGTGAGCCGCTTCTCGTGTCCGATGGGCTTGGGCCGGTAATAGTCCCTCCCGACCAGGGGGTCCGGCGCGTACTGCTGACGGGCGACGGCGTGCGGCTCGTCGTGGCTGTAGACGTAGCCCTGGCCGTGGCCGAGGGCCGCCGCGCCGGGGTAGTGCGCGTCCCGCAGGTGCGCCGGCACCGCGCCCGTGTGGCCGGCCCGCACGTCCGCGATCGCCTCGTTCACGGCGGTGTAGCTCGCGTTGGACTTCGGCGCGGTGGCCAGATGCGTCACGGCCTGCGCCAGGATGATGCGTCCCTCCGGCATGCCGATCAGCTGCACGGCCTGGGCGGCGGCCACGGCGGTCTGCAGCGCGGTCGGGTCGGCCATGCCCACGTCCTCGGACGCGGAGATGATCAGCCGCCGGGCGATGAACCGGGGGTCCTCCCCCGCCTCCAGCATCCGGGCGAGGTAGTGCATCGACGCGTCCACGTCCGAGCCGCGGATGGACTTGATGAAGGCACTGATCACGTCGTAGTGCTGGTCGCCGTCCTTGTCGTAGCGCTGGACGTGGTGGTCCATCGCCTGCGCGGCGTCCTCCTCCGTGACCGCGACGGCGCCCTCCCCCGCCCGGCCGGCCTCGCGCGCCTTGTCCAGGGCGACGCCGGCCGCGGCCTCCAGCACCGTGAGCGCCCGCCTCGCGTCGCCGCCGGCCATCCGCACCAGGTAGTCCCGCGCGTCGTCCTGGAGCACCACGGCGCCGTTGAGCCCGCGCTCCTGGGTCACGGCACGGTCCAGCAGCCCGACGATGTCGTCGTCCGTGAGGGGACGCAGCGTGAGCAGCAGCGACCGGGAGAGCAGGGGTGCGATCACGGAGAAGGACGGGTTCTCCGTGGTCGCGGCCACCAGCACGACCCAGCGGTTCTCGACGCCCGGCAGCAGCGCGTCCTGCTGCGCCTTGGAGAAGCGGTGGATCTCATCGAGGAACAGGACGGTGGTGCGCCCGTAGAGGTCCCGTTCGCGCTGGGCCTGCTCCATCACCTGCCGCACGTCCTTCACACCGGCCGTGATCGCGGACAGCTCCGTGAACGTGCGCCCGGGGGCGCGGGCGATCACGTGGGCCAGCGTCGTCTTGCCGATGCCCGGAGGCCCGTAGAGGATGACCGAGCTCGGTCCCGCGGCGGAGTCCGGATCGGGCTCGGCGAGCTTGCGCAGCGGGGAGCCCGGCCGCATGAGGTGCCGCTGGCCCAGCACGTCATCCAGCGTGCGCGGGCGCATGCGCACGGCCAGCGGTGCGCCGGGGTGCGGGGCGGCCACGGTGCCGGCCGGGCCGTCGTCGTCGGCCCCGTTGTGGGCGGCGCTGAAGAGGTCGTCCATCGGGTCCAGGGTAGTCCTCGGCCCGCGGGGGCGTGGGTGGCATCATGGCCGCATGAGCCCCGCCGCCCCGCGCACCGACCACACCCACGTCCTGCTGCTGCGCGGGATCAACGTGGGGCGGAGCAACCGTGTCGGCAAGGACACGCTGATCCGCTGGGCCCAGGCCGCCGGCGGGGAGGCGGTCACCACCCACCTGGCCAGCGGCAACGTCCTGTTCCGGGCGTCCTCCGACGCGGCCGCGGAGGGCGTGCGGCAGGGGTTCGCGCGACGGGCGCGTGAGGAGGGCGGCCTCGACGTCCCCGTGGTCGTCGTGGACGTGGGCACGCTCCGGCGCGCCCTGGAGCTGCACGACGCGCTCCCCTGGGCCGGCGGCGAGCCGAAACGCACGCAGCTCACCGTGCTCGAGGACGACCCCGCACCCGAGGCGGCCGCCGCCCTGGCCGCGCTCGACCACGGGGACGACCGACCCGCGGGGCCGGATCGCACGGCCCTGGAGGGACGGCTGCTGTGGATGCGCTGCGCCGCGGGGGTCGCCGACTCCCCGCTCACTCCGGCCCGCCTCGACCGGGCGCTCGGGGTGCGCGGCACGGCCCGGAACCTCACGACGGTGCGGGTGCTCGCGGGGCTGCCGAGCGAGGACTGACCTCGGCGGACGGCACGCGGGGCGTCCGGGGCGTCGACACCCGCGGGACACCGCGCGCTGGCCGGGACGTCACGGACCGTTCACATCCGTGCGATGGGGTGACCCCGTCCTCCGCCTCCCTGCCCTGACTGGAGCATCCATGCCTCGCCTCGCACGCCTCGCCACGGCCGTCACCGCCGCGACCCTGTCCACGGCCTTCCTCGCCCCGGCCTCCCTCAGCGCGCCCGCCCCGCACTCGGCCACGGCCCAGCGCGCCGCCATCGCCGCCAACCCGTCCGGCAAGAGCATCGAGCTCACCCGCGCCGGCACCCACGAGACCGGCGTGTTCGGCGAGTCCGCCGCCGAGATCCCGGCCTTCGACGCGGTCTCCGGCCGCCTGTTCGTGGTGAATGCGCAGCGCGGCGCCGTCGACGTCATGCGCCTGGGCGCCGACGCCGCCCCCGTGGCCGAGCGGACCCTCTCCGCCGAGGGCCTGCGCACCGCGGACGGCTCCGTCACGGACAAGGGCGCCACGGTGAACTCCGTCGCTGTCTCCGGCGGTGTGATGGCCGTCGCCGTCGAGGCCGCCGAGAAGACCGACCACGGCTGGGTCGTGTTCTTCGACACCACCACCCTGCGCTACCTCGGCGGCGTGCGGGTGGGTGCCCTGCCGGACTCGCTGGCCTTCTCCCCGAACGGGGCGTACGTGGTGGTCGCCAACGAGGGCGAACCGGCCGACGACTTCTCCGTCGACCCGGAGGGCACGATCTCCGTGGTCTCCGTACCGAAGAACGCCCGGCAGTTCTCCCGCCTGACCCAGGACGCGGTGCGCACCGTGGACTTCCGCGCCTACGACGCCGGCACCGCCCTGCCCGCCGGCGTGCGCGTCTCCGGCCCCGATATGGCGGTGCCCGCCGGTCACGAGCCCGCCGGTCGGGTGGCTCGCAACCTCGAGCCGGAGTACGTCACCGTCGACCCGACCGGACGCACCGCCTACGTGTCCGTGCAGGAGGCCAACGCCGTCGCCGTCGTGGACCTGAAGTCCGCCACGCTGGAGGACCTCTGGGCGCTGACGCCCACCGATTGGTCCACCGAGGGCGTGCTGGACGCCTCGGACAAGGACGGCGGCATCGAGCTGGGCCACTGGCCGGTCGACGGCCTGCCCATGCCCGACGGCATCGACACGTACCGCTGGCGCGGTCAGAACCTGGTCGTCACCGCCAACGAGGGTGACGGGCGGGAGTGGGGCGACTTCAACGACTCCGAGCGCGTCAGCGACCTGGACCTGTGCGCCGCCGAGTTCCCGGGGGCCAAGGCCCTGCAGAAGAAGGATGCCCTGGGCCGCCTGAAGGTGCTCACCGACCTCGGCTACGACTCTGAGCGCGAGTGCCACTCCTCCCTGACCACACTGGGCGGCCGGTCCTTCTCCATCTACACCGCGGACGGCACCCGCCTGTTCGACTCCGCCGGCATGATCGAGGAGCAGATCGCCCGGCTCGTGGCCGCCGGCGAGCTGCCGGAGCACGCGTTCAACGCGAACAACGACGAGACCCCGTCCGGGGACTCCCGTTCGGATGACAAGGGCCCCGAGCCCGAGTCCGTGGTGGTGGGCACGATCCAGGGCCGCACCTACGCGTTCGTGGGCCTCGAGCGCATCGGCGGCGTGGTGGTCTTCGACATCACCGACCCGCGGAACGCCACCTACGTGGACTACGTCAACGACCGTGACTGGGATGCCGCGGGCGACGACGCCACGGCCGGCCTGGGTGACATGGGCGCCGAGGGCCTGACCTTCGTGCCGGCCGACGAGTCCCCCTCCGGCACCGCCCTGCTGATCGTCGCCAACGAGGTCTCCGGCTCGACCACCGTGTACGAGGTGAATCCGACCCGTCGTCAGTGATCCGCTGACGCGGACCGGTTCCGGGCGCGTTGCAGAATGGCTGCATGAGAGCCGTTCTGCAACGCGCCCGTTCCGCGTCCGTGACCGTCGACGGCAAAGTCGTCGGCTCCTTCGAGGGCGAGGGGCTGGTGATCCTGCTCGGCGTGACCGTCGACGACACCGAGGCCGAGGCCGTCCAGGTGGCCCGCAAGGTGGCCGGGCTCCGCATGCTCGACGGCGAGCGGTCCCTCACCGACGCCGGTGCCCCGGCGCTCGTCGTCAGCCAGTTCACGCTGTACGGCGACGTGCGGAAGGGCCGGCGGCCGTCCTGGACGCGCGCGGCGAAGGGCAACCAGGCCGAGCCGCTCTACGAGCGGTTCACGGCCGAGCTCGAGGCCGCCGGCGTGCGCGTGGAGCGCGGGGTGTTCGGCGCGAAGATGGACGTCTCCCTCACCAACTCCGGGCCGTTCACGCTGATCGTGGACTCGGACGAGCTGGCCGGTCCGCGGCGCGGCTGAGGCGGGCCCGCCGCGGACCCGGATCAGGCCTCCGGCTCGGCCTCGGCCTGCTTCGGCTCCGGCTGCGCGTCGACGCCGGCCTCCTTGCGCTGCTGGGCGGTGATGGGCGCCGGTGCGGCCGTCAGCGGGTCGAAGCCGCCGCCGGTCTTCGGGAACGCGATGACCTCGCGGATCGAGTCGGTGCCGGCCAGCAGGGCGACCACGCGGTCCCAGCCGAACGCGATGCCGCCGTGCGGCGGGGCGCCGTACTTGAAGCCCTCGAGCAGGAAGCCGAACTTCTCGTTCGCCTCCTCCGGGGACAAGCCCATGACCTCGAACACGCGCTCCTGCACGTCCCGACGGTGGATGCGGATGGAACCGCCGCCGATCTCGTTGCCGTTGCACACGATGTCGTACGCATACGCCAGGGCCGCGCCCGGGTCGGTGTCGAAGGTGTCCGCGAACTCCGGCTTGGGCGAGGTGAACGCGTGGTGCACGGCGGTCCAGGCGCCCGCACCCACGGCGACGTCGCCCGAGGCCACGGCGTCGGCCGCCGGCTCGAACATCGGCGCGTCCACGACCCACACGAACGCCCAGTCGGCGTCCTTCGCGGCCACGCCGTCACCGGCATCGGTGAACAGCCCGCAGCGACGGCCGATCTCCACGCGGGCCGCACCCAGCAGCGCGCGGGACTCCTTCGGCTTCCCGGCGGCGAAGAACACGCAGTCGCCCGGGTTCGCGCCCACGGCGGCGGCCAGCCCGGCCTTCTCCTCCTCGGAGATGTTCTTGGACACCGGGCCGGTCAGCTCGCCGTCCTCCTGGATGAGCACGTAGGCCAGGCCCTTGGCGCCGCGCTGCTTGGCCCACTCCTGCCACGCGTCGAGGGTGCGGCGGGCCTGGGAGGCGCCGCCCGGCATCACGACGGCGCCCACGTACTCGTTCTGGAACACGCGGAACGGGGTGTCCTTGAAGTACTCGGTCAGGTCCGTCAGCTCGAGGCCGAAGCGCAGGTCCGGCTTGTCCGAGCCGTACTTCTCCATCGCCTCGGCGTAGGTCATGCGGCGGATCGGCGTCGGCACGTCCACGCCCACGAGGGCCCACAGGGCCTTGACGATCTTCTCGCCGAGGGCGATCACGTCATCCTGCTCCACGAAGGAGGCCTCGATGTCCAGCTGGGTGAACTCGGGCTGACGGTCCGCGCGGAAGTCCTCGTCGCGGTAGCAGCGGGCGATCTGGTAGTACTTCTCGATCCCGCCCACCTGCAGCAGCTGCTTGAACAGCTGCGGCGACTGCGGCAGGGCGTACCAGGAGCCGGGAGCCAGGCGGGCCGGGACGAGGAAGTCGCGGGCGCCCTCCGGCGTCGAGCGCGTGAGAGTCGGGGTCTCGACCTCCACGAAGCCCTCGCCGTGCAGCAGCTCGCGCGCCGTCCGGTTGACCTCGGAGCGCAGGCGCATGATGCGCGAGGGCTGCGGGCGGCGCAGGTCCAGGTAGCGGTGGCGCAGCCGGGCCTCCTCGCCGACCTCCACGTGCTCGTCCACCTGGAACGGCAGCGCGGCGGCGGTGTTGAGCACCGTCACGGTCTCCGCGATCAGCTCGATCTCGCCGGAGGGCAGGTTCGGGTTCTCGTTGCCCTCGGGGCGGCGCTCGACCGTGCCGGTGACCTGCAGAACCCACTCGTTGCGCAGCGGGTCGAAGTCCGCCTCGTCCCGCACCACAACCTGGGCGAAGCCCGAGGCGTCGCGCAGGTCCACGAAGGCCACGCCGCCGTGGTCTCGCCGCCGCGCCACCCAGCCGGTGACGGTGACGGTCTGGCCGATGAGCGAGGCGTTGAGCTCGCCGAGGGAGTGGGTGCGCAGCACGAGGATCCTCTCCGTCCGGTCGCCGGACGATGTGCGGGGTTCATGTGATGGTCGACGCCGTGTGATACGCCTGCGGGGCGGGCGCGCGCCGTTCCCGTCAGTCTAGTGCCCCGTCCACACTGCCCCAGCCCAGGAGGACCCCGTCATGACCGCCGCCCTGCAGCGCCGCCTGACCCTGCTCCACGCCGTCGCGATCGGCCTCGGCTCGATGATCGGCGCGGGCGTGTTCACCGCGATCGGCCTGGCGGCCGCGCTCACCGGCGGCCACCCCGGCCTGCTGTACGGGGCCCTGGCGGTCGCGGCCGTCGCGGCCCTGTGCAACGCCCTGTCCACGGCGCAGCTGGCCACCGTCCACCCCGAGTCCGGCGGCGCCTACGTCTACGGCCGGCGGCAGCTGCACCCGTGGGCCGGCTTCGTCGCCGGCTGGGGCTTCGTCACGGGCAAGACCGCGTCGGTGGCCGCGATGGCGGCCACCCTCGGCCTGTACCTCTTCCCCGACGACGCCGCCGCGGCCCGGTGGACGGGCGTGGCCGCCGTCGTCGTGCTCACCGGGGTGGCGATGGCGGGCGTGACGCGGACCGCGCAGGCGACGTTGGCGATCCTCGTGCCCGTGCTCGCCGTGCTCGTGTTGGCCATCGGCGCAGGCCTGGCGCGCGAGGCCCCCGGGGGCTCGGCCGCGGCGCTCGGCGTCGACTCCCCCGTGCAGGGCGTGCTCATGGGCGCGGGCGTCCTGTTCTTCGCGTTCGCCGGCTACGCGCGCGTGGCCACCATGGGTGAGGAGGTCATCGACCCCGCACGCACGATCCCGCGCGCCATCCTGATCGCCCTCGCCGTGACCGTGGCGCTGTACCTGCTGCTCGCCACGGCGCTGATCTCGGGCCTCGGGACCTCCGGGCTGGCCCGGTCCCCGGCGCCCGTGCGCGACCTGCTCGAGACCGCCCTGGGCTCCGGCTGGGGCTGGGTGGCGGTGGCCGGCGCCGCCCTCGCCGCGGCCGGGGCCATGCTCAACCTGCTGACGGGCATCTCCCGCACCGCCCTGGCCATGGCCCGCGAGTCCGACCTGCCCCGCCCCCTGGCACGGGTCCATGCGGGGACCGGCACGCCGTGGACGGCTCAGCTGACGGTGGCCGCGGCCGTGATCCTGCTCCTGCTCACCACGGACATCCTCACCGTGGTGGGCTTCAGCTCGTTCGGCGTGCTCGTCTACTACGCGGTGGCGAACCTGTCCGCCCTGACCCTGCGCGGGGACGACGACGGCCGCCGCCCGGCCCGGCCGCGCCCGCTGCGCCCGCTGCGCGTGCCCCGCGCCGTCAACGTCCTCGGCCTGGCCCTGTGCCTGCTGCTCGCCCTCAGCCTGCCGCCGATGTCCGTGGCCGCGATGGCGGGCGTGTTCCTGATCGGGGTGGGCGGGCGCGCGTTCGTGCGGGCCGGGCGCCGGGGCCGGTGAACCGACGCGCGGACGGGTGTCGGCGTCGCGCGCCGGGGCCGGCGCAGCGGTCCGCCCGCTCAGTCCTGCGCGCGGGCGACCTGCGGCAGCAGGTCCTCGGCCGGCGGGGTCCAGTCGGCCGGGTCCGCGGCGTGCTGCTCGCCGGAGCGGATGTCCTTGACCTCGTGGACCCGCGCGCCGGCATCGTCCCGGCCCATGAACCAGACGAACGGGATGCCGCGGCGATCCGCGTACTTGATCTGCTTGCCGAACTTCTCCGCGGACACCGCGACCTCCGCGGGGATGCCGCGCTGTCGCAGCAGGGCCGCGACGTCCTGGGCCTCGGACCAGTCCTCGTCCGCCGTCAGCGCCACGTACACCGCGGTCGGCACGGAGCGGGAGGCCACGGCCATCTGCTGGGACAGCATGCGCATCACCAGCCGCGTCACGCCGATGGACAGCCCGACACCGGGGAACACGCGGTTCCCCTTGGACGCGAGCGCGTCGTAGCGGCCGCCCGAGCAGATCGAGCCGAGCTGCTCGTGGCCCACCAGGACGGTCTCGTAGACGGTGCCCGTGTAGTAGTCCAGGCCGCGCGCGATGGACAGGTCCGCCACGGCGCGCCCGGGGGCGCGGCGGTGCAGGGTGGCGACGACGTCGGCCAGCTCGGTCAGCCCCTCCTCGAGCAGCTCGTGGGTCACCCCCAGGGCGCGGACCCGCTCGACGAACGAGGCGTCCGACGTGCGGATGTCCGCCAGGGCCAGCGCCTGCGCAGCCTGCTCGGGGCTCGCGCCGACCTCCTCCTGGAGCAGCCGCGCGACCTCCTCCGGGCCGACCTTCTCCAGCTTGTCGATGCTGCGCAGCACGCCGGCGGTGTCCTCCAGGCCGATGCCCCGGTAGAAGCCCTCGGCGAGCTTGCGGTTGTTCACGCGGATGAGGAAGTCGCCGATCGGCAGGGCGCCGAGCGCCTCGGCCATCACGAGTGCGACGTCGGCGTCGTACCGGGGCGAGAGGGCGCCGTCGCCGACGACGTCGATGTCCGCCTGGGTGAACTCGCGGGCGCGGCCCTCCTGAGGGCGCTCCCCGCGCCAGACCTTCTGCATCTGGTAGCGACGGAAGGGGAAGGCGAGGTGGCCGGCGTTCTCCACGACGTAGCGGGCGAACGGCACGGTGAGGTCGAAGTGCAGGGCCAGGCGCTTGGGGTCGGCCGGGTCCTTGGGATCGCGCCGGCCCGCGGCGACCTCCTCGTCCTCGGCCAGGCGGGAGACCGCGTAGACCTCCTTGTCCACCTCGCCCTTGCGCAGCAGCTGGCCCAGGGTCTCCACGGCACGGGTCTCGATGCCGGCGAACCCGTGCAGCTCGAAGGTCCGCCGCAGCGTGTCGAGCACGTGCTGCTCCACGAGCCGCTCGGCGGGCAGCCACTCGTGGAAACCGGACAGGGAGGCCTTGCGGGACATGGCGATCCTTCGAGACGACGACGGCGGGGACGCGCGACGGTCCCCCGCCGGCGCACCGGCCCATTCTAGGCGCGGGCGCTGTCCGGCCCGGTACGCTGGCCCTGTTCGTGTCCATCCCGACCGGCCGCATCCCTCGACGACTGCGTGCCGGCGCAGTCAGGGAGAGTTCCAGCGGTGACCAATCACATGCAGCCCGACGACCAGCAGTCCCCCGCCACCGAGGCCGCCCCCGCGTCGGCCGAGGCCGCCGAGCCGACCGTGCCCGCCGAGGCCCGGCCCGTCCCCGAGGTCGTCCCCGACGCGCCGGCGCACGGTGATTCCTCCCAGCCCGCCGAGGCGCCCGCCGTGCCCTCCCCGGCCGCGATGAAGAAGGCCAGCCCGGCCGCCGTGCGCCCCGCGACGCCCGCCGCCGCGTCCGCCGCCCCGACCCCCGTCGTGGCCCCGACCGTGCCGCCCACCCCGGTGGAGGAGGCCGCCAGGTTCGCCCGGGTGAGCGAGGACGGCCACGTCACGCTGCTGGACGGGCAGGAGGAGCACGCGGTCGGCCAGGTGCCGGACGCGAGCACCGAGGACGCGCTGGCGTACTTCGTGCGCAAGTACGACGACGTGCGCGCCCAGATGGCCCTGTTCGAGCAGCGCATCGCCGCCGGCGCCCCCTCGAGTGAGCTGGGCCGGGCGCTGGGTCAGATGACGACCGCGGTGAACGAGCGCCACATGGTCGGCGACATGGACGCCCTCCGCACCCGCCTGGCGGCCCTGGAGACCCTCCTGGGCGACTACCGCGCCGCGGAACAGGAGGCCCGGCAGGCCGCCCAGGCCGAGCAGCTGGCCACCCGCGAGGCCATCGTCGCCGAGGCCGAGACCTTCGCCCAGACCCCGGCCGAGCGGATGCCCTGGAAGACCGCGTCCAAGCGCATGACGGAGCTGTTCGAGGAGTGGAAGGCCGCCCAGAAGGCCGGTCCGCGTCTGGCCAAGTCGGTCGAGGACGACCTGTGGAAGCGCTTCCGCGGCGCCCGCACCGCGTTCGACAAGACCCGCCGCGCCCACTTCTCCCGGCTGGACGCCGCCTCGGCCGAGGCCAAGCAGGTCAAGGAGCGTCTCATCGCCCGTGCCGAGGAGCTGTCCACCTCCACCGACTGGGGCGTGACCGCCGGCAAGTACCGCGACCTGATGGACGAGTGGAAGCGCGCCCCCCGGGCCTCCCGCAAGGAGGACGACGCCCTCTGGGCCCGCTTCCGCGCCGCCCAGGACGTCTTCTTCGCCGCCCGCAAGGCCGCGAACCAGGAGATCGACCGCGAGTACGGGGCCAACCTGAAGGTGAAGGAGCAGATCCTCGCCGACGGCCAGAAGCTGCTCCCGTTCACGGACGTCAAGGCCGGACGGCGCGCGCTCAACGAGCTGCGCGGGCGGTGGGAGGATGCCGGCCGCGTGCCCCGCGGGGACGTCCGCCGGATGGAGGAGGGCTTCCGCAAGCTCGAGGACGCCCTCAAGCAGGCGGAGAACGAGCACTGGCGCCGCACCGACCCGGAGACCAAGGCCCGCACGAACTCCGCCCTCACGCAGCTCGAGGAGACCATCGCGGGGCTCGAGGCGGATCTCGCCCGGGCCCAGGCCCGGGGCGACCAGCGCGCCGTCAAGAAGGCCCAGGAGGCGCTCGACGCGCGCCTGCAGTGGAAGCAGGCCCTCGAGGCCTCGGCCTCCGAGCTCCGCTGAGCCCCACCCGTCTCGAGCACGCCCCCGCGGCCCGCCTGTCCACAGGCGGCCGCGGGGGCGTCCCCGTCTCTGGCAGGATCCGGGCATGACGACCGTGACGATCGAGGAGACCGCCCCGACCGGGGCACTCGTGCTGGCGGGCGACCCCTTCACGGAGCCGGAGCTGCAGGCGCTCGGCGCGCGGGGCGCCGTGCGGCCGCTGCTGCCCGGGGTGTGGGCGCGGCCGGACGCCGCGGACGATCCCGCGGTCCGGGCCGCTGCCCTGTGGACCCTCGGCGGCCCGCTCCTGGCCGCCGGCTGGACCGCGATCGGCCCGTCGGCGGCCTGGATCCTGGCCGGCGGCGCGGCGCCCGGGCGGCTGCACGCGGCCGTGCCGCACTTCCACCGGCGCCCCGCCGGCGGGGGCCTGCTGCCCTGGACGCTCACGCAGTCGGACGTCGCGGCCGATGCCACGGGCGTCGCCCCCGCCGAGCACGACGTGCTCCGCTTCGGCCCCGTGCGGGTCACGACGCCCGCCCGGACAGTCGAAGACCTGCTGCTCAGCGCCGACCCGGATGCGGCGCGGCGCGCGGCCGCCGTGATCGGCGCCCACGGCGCCGCCGGGCTGCGGGAGCGGCTGGCCCGCCGGACCCGCCGTGCCGGCGTCGTGGCGGCCCGGCGCCGGCTGGGCGCGCTGCTGGCGGCGCTGGACGTCCCCGACTGAGGCCGGGAGGCTCAGGTGCGGTGCACGTCGAAGACGCCGTCGATGCGGCGCACCGCGTCGATCACGTGGCCGAGGAACCGGGGGTCGCCCATCTCGAAGACGAACCGGCTCATCGCCACGCGGTCGCGGGTGGTGTTCACGGAGGCCGAGAGGATGTACACGTGGTTCTCGGAGAGGACCCGTGTGACGTCGGAGAGCAGCGACTTGCGGTCCAGCGCCTCGATCTGGATCTCCACCAGGTAGACGGTGTCCCGCGACGGCGCCCAGCTGACCGGGGTGCGGCGCTCCGGCTCCTGCGCGAGCAGGGTCGCCAGGTTGGGACAGTCGACCCGGTGCACGGAGACCCCGGAGCCGCGGGTGACGAACCCGTCGATGGCGTCCGGCGGCACCGGGTTGCAGCACCGTGCCAGCTTGGCCATGACGCCGCCGTCGCCGTCCACGAGCACGCCGGCGTCGTTGGTGGCCCGCGCGGGGGCGCGCCGCGACTGGGCCGGGACCAGCTCCTGCAGGTGCACCTCGCCGACGGTCAGCTCGCCCTCCGGCTCGGCCTGCGTCGGCGTCGGCGGAGCGAGGCGCTCCGCGACGCGTTCCTGCACGGACTGGGCGGACACGTGGCCGTCGCCGAGGGCCACGAACAGCCCGTCGAGGTCCGCGTAGCCGAGATCCGTGGCCACCTGCACCAGCTCCTCGCCGCCGAGCACCTGCTGCACGGCCATGCCGGCCTTGCGCAGCTGACGGGTCAGCGACTCGCGTCCCCGGTCGGCCTGCTCGTCGCGGCGCTGCGTGGCGAAGTGGTGACGGATCTTGGACCGGGCCCGCGGCGAGACCACGAAGCCCAGCCAGTCCCGGCTCGGGCCCGCGTCCTCGGCGCGCGAGGTGAAGACCTCCACGGTGTCACCGTGGCTCAGCGGCGTGGACAGCGGGACGAGCTTGCCGTTGACCCGGGCACCGATGGTGCGGTGGCCGACGTCGGTGTGGATGGCGTAGGCGAAGTCCACGGGCGTGGAGCCGGCCGGCAGGGTGCGGATCTCCCCCTTCGGCGTGAAGACGTACACCTCGTCCGCCCCGATCTGGGTGCGCAGCGAGGCGAGGAACTCGTCCGGGTCCCGGGTGTCCGCCTGCCAGTCCATCACCGAGCGCAGCCAGGCCGGCGTGGCCTGCACCGGCGCCTGGCCGGCGGCCTGGGCCTTGTACCGCCAGTGCGCGGCGACGCCGTACTCGGCCTGGCGGTGCATCTCCTGCGTGCGGATCTGGATCTCCACCGGCTTGCCGCCCGGCACCATCACCGTGGTGTGCAGGGAGCGGTACATGTTCAGCTTCGGGACCGCGATGTAGTCCTTGAACCGACCCGGGACCGGGTTCCAGCGGGCGTGGATCGCGCCGAGCACGGCGTAGCAGTCACGCACGGAGTCCACGAGCACCCGGATGCCCGTCAGGTCGTGGATGTCGTCGAAGTCCTTCCCGCGCGTCACCATCTTCTGGTAGATCGAGTAGTAGTGCTTCGGCCGTCCGGTGACGGTCGCCCGGATCCGGTGCTCGCGCAGATGATCCTCGATCACGGTGCGCAGCGCCGCGATGTGCTTCTCCCGCTCCGGGTTCCGCTCCCCCACGAGGCGCACGATCTCCGCGTACATCTTGGGCTTGAGGGCGGCGAAGGAGAGGTCCTCGAGCTCCCACTTGACGGTGTTCATGCCGAGCCGGTGGGCCAGCGGGGCGTAGATGTCCAGGGTCTCCTGGGCCTTGCGCGCGCTGGACTCCGGGGAGACGTACCGCCACGTCCGCGCGTTGTGCAGCCGGTCGGCGAGCTTGATGAGCAGGACGTTCACGTCCTGGGCCATCGCGATGACCATCTTGCGCACGGTCTCGGCCTGCGCCGCGGCGCCGTAGGTCACCTTGTCCAGCTTGGTCACGCCGTCCACGAGGAGGGCGACGTCGGAGCCGAAGTCGGCGCGCAGGCGCTCCAGGGAGTAGTCCGTGTCCTCGACGGTGTCGTGCAGCAGGGCCGCCAGGAGGGTCGGGCCGGTCACGCCGATCTCGGCGAGGATCGTGGCGACCGCGACGGGGTGGGTGATGTACGGGTCCCCGGAGCGCCGCATCTGCCCCTCGTGTGCCGCGCGGGCGACCTCGAAGGCGCGGACGATGTCGGCCAGCTCGGTCTTGGTGGCTCGCTGCCGCACCGTGCGCATCAGCGGCTCGAGCAGGGGCGAGTACTCGGTGGCGTGCCGGCCGGTCAGGCGTGCGATCCGGCCGCGGGGCCGGACCGGGACGGGACGGGCCGGGGCGGGAGTGGGGTCCTGCTCGCTCATGGGCCACGCCTCCTGACTCGTGCGGCCCCGACCGCTCCGGCCGGGATGATCGGCGAGTCTACCCGCGCCCGTCCCACCCCGCCCCAGGAAGACCACCGGGGCCGCAGCGGCTCCGTCAGAGCCGTGCGCCGTCGTCCCAGGGGGCGACGTCGGGATCGGTGACCGCCTCTGAGGCACGCTCCCGGGCGGCGCGGGCCGCGGCCCGGGCGTCGTGGTCGCGCACGTCCGGGTCGTTGCGGCGCAGCAGGGCGTACAGCGGCGCCTGGAGGAACAGGGTGGACAGGGTGCCCACGATGATGCCCACGAACAGCGCGAGCGCGATGTCCCGCAGCGTGCCGGCACCGAGCAGCCCCGCGCCGATGAACAGGATCGAGCCGACCGGCAGGATGCCGACGACGGAGGTCGTGATGGACCGGACGAGCGTCTGGTTCACCGCGAGGTTCACGTTCTCGACGAAGGAGCGCTCCGGGTCCTCCTCGGCCCCGATCGTGTTCTCGCGGATCTTGTCGAAGACCACCACGGTGTCGTAGAGCGCGTACGACAGGATCGTGAGGAAGCCGATGATGGCCGACGGCGTGATCTCGAAGCCGGTGGCGCCGTAGATGCCGGCGGTCAGCGCGACCACGTAGAGCATGCCGAGCACGGCGGCCAGGGACATCTTCCAGGTGCGGAAGTACACGGCCATGAACAGGGTCACGAGCACCACGAAGATCACCAGGCCGATCAGGGCCTGCTGCGACACCGCGGCGCCCCAGGTCGGCCCCACGAAGGTCGAGGTCACCTGGTCCTGGCCGACGCCGTAGGCCTCCTGCAGGTTCGCGGCCACGGCTCGGGTCTGGGCGTCGTCGAGCTGCTCGGTCTGGACGCGCACGGTGCCCGGGGCGACGTTCGTGACGGTGGCGTGGCCGTCGGCCAGCACGTCGGTCACGGCGCGCTCGCCCGCGGCCACGTCGGTGGAGGCCGTCTGCGAGACGGTGAACTCGGAGCCGCCCCGGAACTCGATGCCGAGGTTGAAGCCGCCGCGCAGGGCGGTCAGGCCGCCGGCGAGGACGAGCAGCAGGGCGGCGAGGGCGAACCACCACCGCCAGCGCTGGATGAACGGGTAGGAGATGCGGCCCGAGTAGAGGGCGTTGCCCCAGTCGGCGAAGCGGTTCACTGGTCCTCCTCCTGGCGGCGGCGCTCGGCGCGGCGTCGCTCGGCGATCGTCATGGGCGGCGCGGTGCGCGAGCGGCGGCCGCCCCGGGCGGACGTGCCCGCGCGGGGGGCGCCCGTCGCGGCGAGCGGGCGCGGGGCGTCGGCGGCCGCCGCGTCGTCGGCGTCGGCCGGCTCGTCGGAGTCCTCCGCCGGGAGCCCGGTGCGGGGGGCGTGGGCGGGCTCGCGGAAGCGGCCGGCGCCCTGATACAGGGACGGCCCGCCCAGCAGCGACGGGTCCAGTCCGGACATCGGGTGTCCCTCGCCCACGAAGCGGGTCTGGGCCAACAGCACCATGAGCGGGTGGGTGAACATGAACACCACGATCAGGTCGGCGATCGCGGTGAGGCCGAGGGTGAACGCGAAGCCGCGCACGTTGCCGACGGCCACGAAGTACAGCACGACGGCGGCCAGCAGGTTCACGGCCTTGGACGCGGTGATCGTCCGCCGGGCGCGCTTCCAGCCCTCGTGCACGGCGACGGGCACGGTGTGGCCCGCGCGCAGCTCGTCCTTGATGCGTTCGAAGTAGACGATGAACGAGTCCGCCGTCAGACCGATCGCCACGATGAGCCCGGCGATGCCCGCGAGGGACAGGCGGTAGTTGTCCGTCCAGCCCAGGATCGCGATGGTCAGCCACGTCAGCACGCCCGCCACGATGATCGAGGCGAAGGTCAGCAGGCCCAGGGCCCGATACTGGAAGAACTGGTACACGGCCACGAGGCCGAGGCCGATCAGGCCGGCGATCAGGCCCCAGAAGAGCTGGTCCCGGCCGAGCGTGGCGGAGATCTGCTGCTCGGACTCGATCGAGAAGGAGATCGGCAGGGAGCCGTAGTTGAGCTGCTCGGCCAACTGCGCCGTCGTCTGCTCGTTCAGGGTGGGGCCGCTGATCTGCGCGCTGCCGTTGGTGATGACCACGTTGGACTGCGGCGCGGAGATCACGTCCCCGTCCAGCAGGATCGCGAACTGCTTGCGCGGGTCGCCCTCGGGGTACGGGGTGAGCTTCTGGGTGACCTCCGTGAAGGCCTTGGTGCCCTCCTCGTCGAACTCGATGTTGACGACCCACTGGTTGGTGGAGACGCCGCCCTGGGCCTGGGCCATGCCGTTGGACGCGCCCTTGATCTGGGTGCCCGGGATGACCACGGGGCCCAGGATGTACTTCTGGGCCGGCGTGACGGCGCCGTCGGCGAGCTCCTCGGAGGGCTGGCAGGCGACGATCGCCCGGTCGGACGGCGGCGGGGGCGCGGCCGGGTCCCGCGGGGCGGTGCAGTCCGTGGCCTGGAACTCGGCCAGCAGGGCCGGGGTGACCCAGTTCGGGTCGTAGGCGTCCGCCGGCTCCCCGTCGGGCTTCGGCAGCTGGTCTTCTGGCAGGCGCTGGTCCTCGGGGGTGGCCTCCCCCGGGCCGGACTGCAGCACGGGGCGGAACTGCATGTCCGCGGACGCCTGGATCAGGCGGCGGGTCTCCTCGTCCGGGACCCCGGGCAGGGAGACGACCACGTTCTGGGAGCCCTGCGTGGCGACCTCCGCCTCGGCCACGCCGGAGCCGTCCACACGCTGGCGGATGATCTCCACGGCCTGGTCCAGCTGCTCGGGGGTGACGGACTCGCCCGTCGAGGTCTGGGGGGCCAGCACCATCTGCGTGCCGCCCTCGAGGTCGAGGGCGAGCTTGGGAGCCCAGGAGGCCGCGCCGGAGGCCACGCCCCCGCCGAGGATCGCGGCCAGGACCACGAGGAGGGCGGCCAGCCAGGCCAGGGTGCGCCCGGCGGAGCCGGTGGGTGTTCTCTTCGCCATTGCTCAGGTGCTTCCGTCACATTCGAGCGGCCCCGCCAGGCGGGGCCGCGTGTGCAGGGGTGGGTGGGCCTCAGGCCAGGTCGTCGCGGCGCGGACGCGGGTCGTCGGCGTCGTCGGCGCGGTACTCGGTGCCGGGGGCGTCATCCAGACGCGACGGGTCCGTGGTGGGCGCGGCGGCCGTCTCCGGCTCCACGACGGTGGTGACGCCCTGCAGGTGCACGTCCATGCGGGTGCCCGGGGCGGTCTCCAGCGTCACCCGCTGGCCCTCGGTGTCCACGGCCACGACGGTGCCGAAGATGCCGGCGCCCGTCATGACCTCGACGCCTGGGGCGAGGGTGCTGCGCATCTGCGCCTGCTGCTGCTGCATCTTCTTGCCCTTGCGGAAGGAGAGGAAGAGCATCACCGCGAGCAGGGCGAAGGCGATGAGCATGAGCAGGCTGCCGCCACCCCCCTGGGCCTGCTGGGCGATCACGGGCAGGGTCGCGGCGGTGGCGACGGGCATGGGGGACTCCTGATGCTCGGGGTGGGCGGGCCTGTCCAGTGTAGGGGCCCGCCCTGGGCGTCACGGCCCCGGCGTGGCCTCCGGAGCGGCGAGGCCCAGGTGCTCCCAGGCCCCCGGCAGCGCGACGCGGCCACGGGGGGTCCGCGCCACCATGCCCTCGCGGATGAGGAAGGGCTCGGCCACGGTCTCCACGGTCTCGGCCTCCTCCCCCACGGCGGTGGCCAGCGTGCTGAGCCCCACGGGCCCGCCGCCGAACGTGGTGCACAGGGCCGTGAGCACGGACCGGTCGAGCCGGTCCAGGCCGCGCCCGTCGACCTCGTACATGTCCAGGGCGGCGGCGGCGTCGTGCGCGCCGACCTCGGCCAGCCCCTTCACGAGCGCCCAGTCCCGCACGCGGCGCAGCAAGCGGTTGGCGATGCGCGGGGTGCCGCGCGAGCGCCGGGCGATCTGCCGGTACCCCTCCGTGGCCAGCCGCATGTCCAGCAGCAGGGCGGAGCGGCGCAGGACGCGCTCGAGCTCCACCTCGGTGTAGAAGTCCAGATGGCCCGTGAAGCCGAAGCGGTCGCGCAGCGGCCCCGGCAGGAGGCCGGCCCGCGTGGTGGCGCCGACGAGCGTGAAGGGCGGCAGCTCGAGCGGGATCGAGGTGGCGCCGGCGCCCTTGCCCACCACGATGTCCACCCGGAAGTCCTCCATGGCCATGTAGAGCATCTCCTCGGCCGGGCGGGACATCCGGTGGATCTCGTCGAGGAAGAGCACCTCGCCCTCGGTGAGCGAGGACAGGATGGCCGCGAGGTCGCCCGCATGCTGGATCGCGGGGCCGGAGGACAGCCGCAGGGGGGCGTTCATCTCCGCGGCCACGATCATCGCCAGCGTGGTCTTGCCGAGCCCGGGCGGACCGGAGAGCAGGACGTGGTCCGCGGCGCGGTCGCGCAGCCGGGCGGAGGCGAGCATGAGGTCCAGCTGCTCGCGCACGCGCATCTGGCCCACGAACTCGTCCAGGTGCTTGGGGCGCAGCGCGGCCTCGAGCCGACGCTCCTCCGGGTCGACGGCCGCCGCGGACAGCGGCGAGGACTCCGCGCTCATCGCCCGCCTCGCACAGAGCCGGCCATGCCGACGTCGCGCAGGGTGGCACGCAGCAGCGCGGCGACGTCGCGGCCCTCGTCCAGCTCCGGGCGGGCCGCCACGGTGGCCTCGACGGCCTTGAGCGCCTCCTTCTCGGACCAGCCCAGGCCGGCCATCGCCTGCACGACGTCGGCGTGCCAGAGCGCCTCGACGGTCGGCTCGGCGCTCGCCTCGGCCTCCGCCTCGGGCACCGGCTCCCCGGTGGGCGCGAGGCGGCCGGAGAGCTCGACGATGATCTTGCGCGCCATCTTCGGCCCGATGCCGGGCACGCGGGTGAGGGTCTTCTCGTCCTCCTCGGTGACCGCCCGGCGCACGGTCTCGGGGTGGTGGACGGAGAGGATCGCCAGGGCGAGGCGGGGACCCACGCCGTTGGCCGTGATGAGCACCTCGAACACCTCGCGCTCGTCGCGGTCCGCGAAGCCGTAGAGGGTCAGGGCGTCCTCCTTGACCACGAGGTGGGTCTGCACCGCCCCCGGCCGGCCCTCGTGCAGGGTGGCCAGCGTCTGCGGGGTGGCGGAGAACTGCACACCCAGGCCGCCGACGGCGATGACCGCCCGGTCGAGGGCCACGTGCTCGACGGTGCCGCTGAGCGAGGCGATCATGAGGGGCCCTCCTGTCGGGACGGACGGACGCCGGTCGGCGCGGATTCGAACATATCATCGAACGCCGGCCCGGCAGCGGCCTACCGGCGTCGCCCGCCGCCCGCCGAGCGCTCGGCGTCGAGCCAGGCCCGCTGCGCGGCGGTGAGCTGGCCCCGCGGGCGGGCGCGCGCGGGCGCCTTGGCGGCGAACTGCGAGCGCCCCGCCCGGGAGGCGAGGTCCGCGGTGTCGAGGCCGGTCTGGCCGGCGGCCGCGCCGAGGGCGGTGCCGCGCCAGCCGTGGGCGATGGCCAAGGCGAGGGCGTCGGCCGCGTCGGCCGGGCGCGGCGGGGCGTCGAGGCGGAGGATCCGGGTGACCATCGTGGTGACCTGCTCCTTGCCCGCATCGCCGTGTCCGGTGACGGCGGCCTTGACCTCGGAGGGGGTGTGCAGGCCCACGGGGACGCCGGCGCGCGCGGCCGCGGCGATCGCCACGCCCGCGGCCTGGGCCGTGCCCAGCACGGTCGGCGTGTTCGTGTTCGCGAACATGCGCTCGACGGCGGCGCGATCGGGCCGGTGCGCGGCGAGGACCGCGGAGACGGCCTCGTCGATGCGCAGGAGGCGCTGGTCCAGGGGGGCGGTGGGCGGGGTGCCCGTGACCTCGACGTGGACGAGCGCGGCCCGCCGTCGCGCGTCCACGTCCACCACGGCGATCCCGCAGCGGGTGAGCCCCGGGTCCACCCCGAGGATCCGGACGACGTCGGCGGGCCGGCGCGCGCTCAGCGCGATCAGTCCTCGTCGAGCTCGGCGAGGACCTCGGGGGCGATGTCCACGTTCGAGAAGACGTTCTGGACGTCGTCGAGGTCCTCGAGGGCATCGGCCAGCTTGAGGAAGGTGCGGGCGCCCGACGCGTCCAGGTCCACCTTCATGGTGGGGACGAACTCGAGCTCGTCGGACTCGTACTCCACGCCCGCCTCGTCGAGGGCCTTGGCCACGGACTGCAGGTCGGAGGGGTCCGAGAGGATCTCGAAGGAGTCGCCGGAGACGACGACCTCCTCGGCGTCGGCGCCGCCCTCGAGCACGGCCTCGAGCAGGCCGTCCTCGGTGTTGCCCTCGGCGGGCAGGCGCACGAGGCCCTTGCGCTCGAAGAGGAAGGAGACGGAGCCGGAGTCGGCCATGGTGCCGCCGTTGCGGGTGACGGCCGCGCGCACGTCCGCGGCGGCGCGGTTCTTGTTGTCGGTCAGGCACTCGACCAGCAGCGCCGAGCCCTGGGGGCCGCGGACCTCGTACATGATCTCGGCGTAGTCGATGACCTCGCCGGTGAGGCCGGCGCCGCGCTTGACGGCGCGGTCGATGTTGTCGTTGGGCACCGAGGCCTTCTTGGCCTTGGACACGGCCAGGTCGAGGGCGGGGTTGCCGGCGACGTCGGGTCCGCCGGCACGTGCCGCGACCTCGATGTTCTTGATGTACTTCGCGAACGCCTTGGCGCGCCGCGCGTCGATGACGGCCTTCTTGTGCTTGGTGGTCGCCCACTTGGAATGTCCTGCCATCACGCCTCCTCAGGTCTGGATCTCGTCTGCTGGCTCGACCGCCCAGTCTAGCGACGCCCGGTGGGGTGGCGCGGATCACGGCTGACTACACTCGCGCCCATGACCCACACCTCCGCGCCCTCCGTCCTGCCCGCCGACCACCCGCTGGCGACCCCCTCCGACCTGCCCTACGGGCTGCCCGACTTCTCCGCCGTCTCCGACGCGCAGCTGGCCGAGGCCGTGCGCGCGGGGATGGCGGCCCAGCGCGCCGAGGTCGACCAGATCCTCGGGGCGGCCACGGCGCCGACCTTCGAGAACACCGTCCGTGCGCTCGAGCTGTCCGGCCAGCTGCTGCGCCGCTCCGCCGCGATGTTCTTCACGCTCGTCGGCTCGGACGGCACGGATGCGCGGCAGGCCCTGGCCGAGGAGCTCTCCCCCGAGCTCGCGGCCCACGAGGACGCGATCCTGCTGGACCCGCGGCTGGCGGCGCGCGCCGCTTCGATCGACGACGGCGGCCTCACGGGCGAGGACGCCCGCCTGCTGGAGACGCTGCGCCTGCGCCTCTCCCTGGCGGGGGCGGACCTGGACGAGGCCGCGCGCGAGGAGCTGCGCGGGATCAACACGGAGCTGGCGTCCCTCTCGGCCGCCTACACGCGCCGCCTCGTCGCGGACACCGCCGCCCGCGCCGTGCTCGTCACGGACCGCGAGCGCCTGGCCGGTCTGAGCGAGGACGACCTGGCCGCGGCGGCGGGGGCGGCCGCCGAGGCGGGGCACGGGGACGGGGACGCGGCGGCGGGCCCGTGGCTGCTGACGCTGTCCCTGTTCACGTCGCAGCCGTGGCTGGCGTCCCTGCAGGACGAGGGGATGCGGCGCGAGGTGTTCGAGGCGTCGACGGGCCGGGGCGGGTCCGGGGAGCACGAGACGCTGACGACGGCGATGGCGATGGTGCGGCTGCGGCTGCGCAAGGCGCGGCTGCTGGGGGCGCAGAGCTGGGCCGAGCAGGCGCTGAAGGACCGGGCGGCGCCGTCGACGGCGGCCGTGGAGGAGCTGCTGGCCGCGATGGCGCCGCGGGCGATGGCCAACGCGCGGGCGGACGCGGCGACGGCGGCGGCGCACGCGGGCCGGACGGACGCCGAGGTGGCCCCATGGGACTGGCCGGCGCTGTCCGCGGCGTACGCGCGGGAGGAGTTCGCGGTGGACGCGGACGCCCTGCGCCCGTACTTCGAGCTGGACCGGGTGCTGACCGAGGGCGTGTTCGCGGCGGCGACGGCGCTGTACGGGCTCACGTTCGCCGAGCGCCCGGAGCTGGCGCGGCACCTGTACCGCCCCGGGATCCGGGTGTTCGAGGTGACGGGTGAGGACGGTGCCGGGGTGGGTCTGTTCGTCGCGGACCTGTTCGCGCGGCCGACCAAGTCGGGCGGTGCCTGGATGCACACGGTGCGGGACATGGCGGACGCCCTGGGCGAGCGCCCGGTGGTGTTCACCACGATGAATGTGCCGGCCCCGGCGGCGGGGCGTCCGGCCCTGCTGACGCTGGATGAGGCCACGACGCTGTTCCACGAGTTCGGCCACGCCCTGCACGGGCTGCTGGCCCGGGGCGAGTACGCCTCGCTCACCGGGACGAACGTGCCGCGCGACGTCGTCGAGTTCCCGTCGCAGGTCAACGAGGTGTGGCTGCGCGAGCCGTCCCTGCTGGCCGCGTACGCGCGGCACGTGGAGTCGGGCGAGCCGCTGCCGGCGGGGACGCTGGAGCGGCTCGAGGCGGCGGACCTGTGGGGCGAGGGGCACCGCACGGTCGAGTATTTGGGCGCGGCGCTCGTGGACTGGGCCTGGCACTCGCTGACGGAGGAGACGGTGGACGCCGCCACGGCCGACCCGGCCGCGTTCGAGCGCCGGGTGCTGACCGAGGCGGGCATCGACCCGGACCTGGTGCCTCCGCGCTACGGCACCGGCTACTTCAAGCACATCTTCGGCGGCGGCTACGCGGCCGGGTACTACTCCTACGTGTGGGCCGAGGTGCTGGACGCGGACGCCGTGGAGTGGTTCCGCGAGCACGGCGGGATGACGCGGGAGAACGGCCGCCGGTTCGCGGACGAGCTGCTCTCGCGGGGCGATACGCGTGACCTGCTGGAGTCCTACCGCGCGTTCCGTGGCCGGGACGCCGAGCTCGAGCCGCTGCTGCGCCGTCGGGGGCTGGCGGACGCCGCGGCCTGAGCGCGGTCAGCGCCCCCGGCCGCCGGGGCGGGGGGCGCTGAGCACGGCGCGCAGCCAGCCGCGCACGGTGGTGTCCCACTTGCGCGGGTCCACGTTCTGCTCGCGGGTGTGGCGGGCCTGGTGGAAGCGGACGAACCGCACGAGGTCCGGGTTGCGCTCGGCCAGGTCCTGCGAGGGGCCGACGGGCACGTACTCGTCGTCCTCGGAGTGCAGGATCAGCGTGGGCACACGCACGTGGTCGGCGCGGGTCACCCAGTCCAGGGCCTTGAGGTCCACGGGGGCGGCCAGGCCCGTGATGAACCGGCCGGCCCGGTTGGCCAGCAGCCACTGGCCGAGCAGGCCCACGGCTTCGGGGATCCGGTTGAGCCGGGCCTGGTGGCGCAGCACGTCCACCCAGTCGATGACGGGGCCCGTCAGGACCACGCCGCGCACGTGCGGGGCCAGCGGGGAGCGGTCCACGGTCTGCAGCACCACGGCCCCGCCCATGGACCAGCCGAAGAGGACGACGTCCCGGGCGCCGTGGTCGAGGGCGTAGCGGATGGCCGCCTCGACGTCCTCCCATTCGGTGGTGCCGAGCCCGTAGCGGGCGTCGGCGGCGTCCGGGGCGTCGCCGTCGTTGCGGTAGGAGATCAGCAGCGACGTCATGCCCAGGCGGCGGGCGGTCGGCACGGCGCGGATGCCCTCGTTGCGGCGCGCGCCGCGGCCGTGGACCATCACCGCCCACAGCCCCTCCGCGGGACGGGGTTCGCCGTCCTCGCTGGGGTCCGGCTCGATGCGCCATGCGCGGGCGTGGCCGCCGGGCACCGGCACCTGCACGTCCTCGGCGTCGAGCCCGGCGTCGGCGGGGGTCGGGTAGACGAAGCCGGTGAACCGGCCCCGGGTCGCCGTCGTCAGATCGCCGGAGAAGACCTCCTCGACCGCGCGCTGCACCGTGCCGTCCCGGGGGTCGAAGGAGGTGATCTCCCCGATGCGGGCGCATCCGGCGCCGTCGTCGAACGTGAGGGAGTACTGGCCGGGCACGGTGGTGTACTCGTCGGCCTGCAGGATCACGTCCTGCCCGGCGGGCGTGTCGACGACGGCGAGGATCGGCGTGGACTCGGCGTGGCGGCGCACGGGGGTCACCACGGTGCGGGCGAACACGCCTGCGAGCGCCGAGCTCGCCCCGGCCAGCACGAAGGCGGAGGCCGCGGCGACGCTGAGCACGGGCGGGGCCCAGCGGGCCACCGGGGAGGCCACCGGGGAGGCCACGGCCACGCCGCCGCGCACCGATCCGGTGACTCCGCGGCGGACCAGGCGGCCCGCTCGGCGGACGCGGGAGTCGCGACCCCCGGCCCGCCGGGCTGCCACGGTGACGGCGGCGGCCAGGGCGGGCGGCAGGTCGGCGGGGTGGGGACGGGGACGGCGGGGTCGTGCGGCCATGCGCGCCATTGTCCTCCACGGGCGGGCGCGCCCGCCAATGCGACGCCGGTCGGGAACACGACGGCGCTCCGGACCGTTGCACCGGGCATGACCGAGACTCCCCACACCCCCCATGACGGCCCCACCCCCGACCCCGCGCGGGACGTCCCCGCTCCCGAGCAGACCCTGGCCGCCCCGGGCGGCGCCCGCCTGACGGACGAGGAGTGGGCCCGACGGCTCACGCCCGAGGAGTTCCAGGTGCTGCGCCGGGCCGGCACGGAACGGCCCTTCACGGGCGAGTACTGGGACTCGCACGTGAAGGGCGTGTACGCGTGCCGGGCGTGCGGATCCGAGCTGTTCCGCTCGGACGAGAAGTTCGACGCGCACTGCGGCTGGCCCTCGTTCTTCGCACCGCTCGCGGAGGACCGGGTGGAGTACCTGAAGGACACCACCCTGGGCATGGAGCGGATCGAGGTGCGGTGCGCGGCGTGCGGCTCCCACATGGGTCACGTCTTCGCGGGCGAGGGCTATGACACCCCCACGGACCTGCGCTACTGCATCAACTCGATCTCGCTGCGCCTGGCCCCCGCCGACGACGCGGCGGCCCCGGACGGGGCGCGCTGATCCGGTGCGGGAGCGCCGTGGCGTCCACGGCGCGCCCCCGCGGCCCGCTGGGCCCCGCAGCCTAGGCTGACGGGCATGAGCGTGATCGGGCCCCGTCGCCTCTCCGCCGCCCCCGGGGCGGTCGAGGCGCCCGTGCCGCCGGGGGTGTTCCGGCGTGCCCTGGCGGACCTGCGCGATGCGCGGCCACGGACCGAGGTGCGGCTGCGGGAGATCCCGGCACCCGAGGGGCAGGCGCCCTTCGCCGTCGCCCTCGCCGCCGACGTGTGCGACGGGCCGGGCGCGACCGGCGGCGTGCTGGCCACGGGGCGGTTCGTCCTCCTGCACGACCCGGCCCCGGACGCCCGGTGGCCGGGAGGCTTCCGGGCGGTGACATGGATCCGTGCGAGCCTGGAACCGGACGTCGCACTGGACCAGCTGGCCGGCGCCGTCGCGTGGACGTGGCTCGTGGAGGCGCTCGAGCGCCGCCACGCCGAGCACTCCCACGCCGGCGGCACCGCGACGCGCAGCATCGCGGAGGGCTTCGGGACGCTCAGTGCGGCCCCGGACACCACCGACATCGAGCTGCGCGCCTCGTGGACCCCGGCCCCGCGGGACCTCGGCTCGCATCTCGAGGCGTGGTCGGACATGATCTGCGCGTTCGCCGGTCTGCCGCCCGAGCACGCCGCGGACGTCCACACGGCCGGCCCCTGACCGCGCGCCCGCGCCTCCGACACACCGGGCCCCGGCCCGTCCCCGCCCCGACCTCCCCGAACAGGAGCAGCATGACCGACGCCCCCGAGACGGCCGCCCCGGACGCGCCCCCGCGGCTGATCGCCACACCGGCCGGTGGAGTCCCCCGGCTCACCGACACCCGCGCGGGCCTGGAGGCCTGCGCCGCGGCGCTCGCCGCGGGGACCGGGCCCGTCGCCGTCGACGCGGAGCGCGCCTCCGGGATCCGGTACGGCCAGCGGGCTATGCTCGTCCAGCTCAAGCGCGAGGGCGCCGGCATCTGGCTCGTCGATCCCGAAGCCCTCGACGGGCTGGCCCCGCTGCAGGAGGCCCTCGCGGGCGTCGAGTGGATCCTGCACGCGGCCAGCCAGGACCTGCCCTGCCTGGCCGAGCAGGGGCTGCGCCCCGATCGGCTGTTCGACACCGAGCTCGCGGCCCGGGTGTCCGGCCTGCCGCGCGTCGGCCTGGCCGCGGTCCTGGAGGAGCTGCTGGGGGTCACCCTCGCCAAGGAGCATTCGGCCGCCGACTGGTCGGTGCGTCCGCTGCCCGAGGCGATGCTCACCTACGCGGCGCTCGACGTCGAGCTGCTCGTCCCGCTGCGCGAGGCCCTGATCGCGCGCCTCGAGGCCGACGGCAAGCTCGCGTGGGCCGAGCAGGAGTTCGAGCACGTGCGCACGGCCCCGCCGCCCACGCCGAAGAAGGACCCCTGGCGCGGCACCTCGGGCTCCCAGACGCTGCGCCGCCCCGTGCAGCGCGCGGTCCTCAAGCGCCTGTGGGAGGCCCGCGAGGACCTCGCCCGCCACCGCGACGTCGCCCCCGGCCGGCTCATCCCGGACCGGTCGATCGTCGCCGCCGCGGCCGCCCAGCCGCGCACCGTCCCCGCCCTGCGCCAGACCTCCGGCTTCCACGGCCGCGCCGCGAGCCGCGAGGCCCCGCGCTGGATCGCCGCGATCCGGGCCGGCGTCGAGGACGCCGAGCGGGACGACGCCCCCGCGGCGCAGATCCGCACCGGGGACGGCCCGCCCCCACCCCGGGCCTGGAAGGACCGGGACCCGGTGGCGGACCGCCGCCTGCGCACGGCCAAGGCCCGCGTCGCCCGACGGGCCGAGCAGCTGGGGATGCCCACCGAGAACCTCCTCACCCCGGACACCCTTCGGCGGATCTGCTGGACCCCGCCCGCCCCGATCACCCCCGAGACCGTCGACGCGTTCCTGACGGAGCGGGGCGCGCGCCCGTGGCAGGTGGAGAACGTCGGCGCGATCGTCACGGTCGCGCTCCTCGACCCCGATCCCGCCGGCGCCTGAGCCCCCGACGCGGCCGGCCGGATCGGTCCGTCGCGTCGCGTCGACGCCGAGGCTACTCGCCGGTAGTGTGACCCGCATGACATCCGTTTCTCTTGCTTCCTTCGACCACCTGCCCGCCCTGGCCCCGGATGAGGTCGTCACCACCGTCACCGTGACCGACCACGCCCTGCCCGATGGCGCGGGCACGCTCGCGCTGCTCACGCTGGACAACGGGCAGGGACCCCGCCGGCCCGCCACCCTGGGCCCGGCCACGCTCCTCGGCCTCGGCCGGGTGCTCGACGAGCAGGCCGCCCGGGCCGCCGCGGGCGCGATCCAGGCCCTGGCCGTGACCGGTGTGGAGGGGACCTTCGCGGCCGGGGCGGACCTGTCCCTGATCGCGGGCCTCACCGACGACGTCGGCCGCGACCTGGCCCTGCTCGGCCACGCCGTCTACGACCGGCTCGCGGCCCTCGAGATCCCCACGGTCGCGCTCGTGAACGGCCTCGCCCTCGGCGGCGGCCTCGAGCTGGCCCTGGCCGCCGGACACCGCGTGGTGGCCGCCGATGCGAAGGGCTTCGGCCTGCCCGAGGTCCGGCTCGGCCTGATCCCCGGCTGGTCCGGCGTGTGGCGCGTGCCCCATCTGATCGGCCCGGAGGCCGCCGTCGACGTCGTGCTGAAGAACCCCCTCGACGACAACCGCATGCTCGACGCCCGCGCGGCGCACGGGCTCGGCCTGATGGACCGGATCGTGGAGGGGGACCTCCTCGACGCGGGCCTCGAGCTCGCCGCCGCCCTGGTCGCCGGGGACGAGTCCGTGGCGGCCGAACTGGCCGCCCACCGCGACCGCGACGTGTCCGACGCCGCCTGGGACCGCGCCCTGGCGGCGCTGGAGCGGCTGCAGGCCGCTCGCCCCGGACGCCACCTGCCGGCGCGCCGTCACCTGGAGGACCTGTTCACCGGCGCCCGCACGCGCACCCGCGCCGAGTCCGCCCAGGCCGAGGCGGACGCCCTCGGGACGCTGCTGCACTCCCCCGAGTTCCGGCGCACCGTGTACGCGTTCCTCGGCCTCGTCCAGGGCCGCGCCAAGCGCCCCGCCGGCGACCCGGGCCGCGAGCTCGCCCGCGAGGTCCGCAAGGTCGGCATCGTCGGTGCGGGCCTGATGGCCGGCCAGCTCGCCCTCGTCTTCGCCCGGCACCTGCGGGTGCCCGTCGTGATGACGGACATCGACGCCGAGCGTGTCGAGCGCGGCCTGGCGGGCGTGCGCGCGCAGGTCGAGAAGATGGTCTCCCGTGGACGGCTCTCCGCCGAGGACGGCGAGGCCCTGGCCGGGTTGATCACCGCGGACACGGACAAGGCGGTGTACGCGGACGCCGACATCGTCATCGAGGCCGTCTTCGAGGAGCTCGAGGTCAAGCGCACCGTCTTCCGCGAGCTCGAGGGCATCGTGCGTGAGGACGCCATCCTGATGACCAACACCTCGAGCCTGTCCGTGGCCGCCATGGCCGAGGTCCTCGAGCATCCCGAGCGCCTCGTGGGCTTCCACTTCTTCAACCCGGTGGCGGTCATGCCGCTCGTGGAGATCGTGCGGACCGAGGCGACGACGGACGAGGTCGTGGCCACCGCGTTCGAACTGACCCGCCGGCTCCGCAAGACCGGCGTGCTCGTCCACGACGCCACCGCGTTCGTGGTCAACCGCGTCCTGCTGCGCATGATGGGCGAGGTGCAGAACTCCTTCGACGAGGGCACCGACGCGCACGAGGCCGACCACGCGCTGGACCCGCTGGCCCTGCCGATGACGCCGTTCACCCTCCTGGCCATGGTCGGCATCCCCGTGGCCCAGCACGTGTCCGAGTCCCTCTCCGCGTCCTTCGGCGCGGAGCGCTTCCCGGTCTCGGCGAACCTGCAGCGCCTGATCGACGCCGGCAAGACCGCGATCTGGGCCAAGGACGTCCGCCCCGACCGGCGCGACGAGGAGGCCGCCGGCGCGACCGGCGAGCAGATCCCGGAGGCGACCGCGGCCCTGCTGGAGCAGGGCTCGACCCCGCAGACCTCCGAGGAGCTGCTGCGCCGGGTCGAGGACGCGCTGGCCGAGGAGATCGGCCTGCTCCTGGACGAGCACGTCGTCGCGGCCCCCGAGGACGTGGACCTGTGCATGATCCTCGGCGCCAACTGGCCCCTGCACCTGGGCGGCATCACGCCGTACCTGGACGACTGCGGGGCCGCCGAGCGGGTGAACGGGCGGCGCTTCCACCCGGCCGCGCAGGCCTGACCGGCCCCGGCCGGGCCGTCCGCGACGGCCCGGCCCACGGCTCAGGCGATCGGCAGCCCGGCGAACGTCACCACGTGCGCGTCGAGCCCGGCGGTCGCCGCGGCCTGGTCGGCCACGGGGGTCGAGGCGGTGCCCCCGCCCCAGTCGGAGGCGACCACGGCGCCCTCGCGCACGAGGTGCGCCCCCAGCTCCACGCCGTCCGCGACGACGGCCACCCGCACGTCCGACCCGCCCGCGTCCGCCGGGCGCAGCTCGGCGCGGGGCACGCGCAGCCCGCCCTGCAGGGGCGAGGCCTCCTCGAGCCGGTCCACGGCGAGCGGGCCTTCGGCGGCCACCCGCGCGAGGAGGAGGTACTCCGCGTACGAGGGCAGCACCGCGGCGTCGATGCCGGCCCGCTCACGGTCGATGCGCACCCGCTGGGCTCCGGCGGAGTCCTCGTGGGTCGTCCATGCCCAGCCGTCCCCGTCGGGCGTGAAGCCGACCTGCGTCTGGGCGAGGTAGCGCTCGGGCAGTCCACCGCGGGCGGCGCGCTGGGCGGGCGTGGGGGCGAAGCCCATGCGGGTGGTCAGCACGCCGTCCTCCAGCACCCGGTGCAGGAAGCCGACGTGCACGTCGTCGAGGGTCACGGCCTCCCACCGCTCGAAGGGAGTGAGGTCGAAACGGGCGGCGCCGGTGGGGCGCGGGGCGGGGTGGGTCACGGCGGTGCTCCTGGGGCTCGGGGGTCCGTCCCCCCGATCCTCGCACCCGTCGGGCCCGGTCGCATCCGCCCTCGCCACGGGCGATAATGGGTCGATGACCACGCAGGACTCCCCCCTCACCCCGAACTCCTCCCGGTCCGGCTGCTGCGACGACCACGCCCGCCCGGACACCTCCCGCCGCACCGTCCTGGGCCGCGGCGCCGCCGTCGCCGCCGCGGGTGCCGGCACACTCGCGCTGGCCGGCTGCACGGACCGGCTGCGTGAGAAGGACACCGCGCAGGACCACTACACCGGCTCCGACGCCGTCGACGCGCTGCCCGCCGCCGAGCTGCCCGTGGGCGCCTCCCGGGAGGTGCAGGTGCAGGGTAGGACGCTGATGATGCATCGCGTGGACGAGACCACGGTGACCGCCTTCACCAACGTGTGCACGCATCAGGGCTGCCTGCTCCAGGTCGTGGACCGGCAGGAGGGCCCGGCCTACGCCTGCCCCTGCCACGGCTCGCACTTCGACGTCACCTCGGGGAAGCCGTTCGGCGGCCCGGCCCGCAAGGCCCTCATGGACTACGACGCGGCCGTCGTCGACGACCGCATCGTCGTCAAGCTCTGAGCCCGGCTCATTCCTCCGGCGCGCCGTAGCGCCGGCGCGGGGGCACCACGACGGCGGAGCGGTCGTTGGGGTCCCACGCCGGCTGCTCGCGCCGCCGCGCCGGGTAGTAGCGGTGCCGCCACCAGAACCAGATGAGCGCCCCCAGCACCGGCAGCAGCAGCATGAGGCCGACCCACGGCAGGCGCGCCCGGGCGTCCAGGGGGCTGCGGCCCAGCGAGACGAAGCCGGCCACCCACAGCGCACCGGCCACGACGGACACGGTCCAGCCCAGGGCGGCCTCCCCCGGCGTCGGCACGAGCGGGGTCGCGGCGGCCGCGCCGGTCAGCGCGCCGGCCATCAGAAGAGCGCGACCTTCTCCGGGCCCGGGAACAGGGCGTCCAGCTCGGCCAGGTCCTCCGCGGTGGCGAGCCAGTCGGCCGCCGCCGCGTTCTCCACGACCTGCTCGGCACGGGTGGCGCCGGCGATCACGGAGGACACCGGTCCCTGCGCCGCCAGCCACCCGATCGCGGCCTGGACCTCGGTGATCCCCCGCTCCCGGGCGAACCGGCCGAACGCGGCCAGCTGCTCCAGGTCGGCGTCGGCCACCATGTGCTGGCGCACGTGGGACAGGCGCGAGCCCTCGGGGGCGTCGCCCTGCGAGTACTTGCCCGTGAGCAGCCCGTTGGCCAGCGGGAAGTACGGCAGGACGCCGAGCCCGAACTCGGCCGCCGCCGGGACCACCTCGAGCTCGGCCCGGCGGTCCAGCAGGTTGTAGTGGTTCTGCGCGGACACGAAGCGCTCCACGCCCAGCTCGCGGGCCACGTACTCGGCCTGGGCGATCTGCCACCCGGCCCGGTTCGAGTGGCCCACGTAGCGGACCTTGCCGGCGCGCACGAGGTCGTCGAGCGCGCGGAGGGTCTCCTCGATGGGCGTGGCCGGGTCCGGGGTGTGGAACTGGTAGAGGTCGATCCAGTCGGTGCCGAGGCGGCGCAGGGAGTCCTCGACGGCGCGCACGATGTACCGGCGGGAGCCCCGCGCGCCGCCGTCGTCGCCGGCGACACCGCCCATGTCCATGCCGAACTTGGTGCCGATCACCACCTCGTCGCGGCGGGCGCCCAGGGCGCGGCCGAGCCGCTCCTCGGACAGGCCGGGCTCGGCGCCGTAGACGTCGGCGACGTCGAAGAAGGTGATGCCGGCGTCGAGCGCGGCGTGGACGACGGCGTCGGTGCCGGCCTGCTCCAGCGTGGCGGTGCCGGGGCGGCCGAGGTTGTTGCAGCCCAGGCCGACGACGGAGACGGTCAGCCCGGAGCGGCCGAGACGGGTGTGGCGCACGGGTCAGCCCTCCTGCTCTGCGGTGCGGACGTCCACCTTGTTCGGCTGCACGCCGTCGGCGCGCTTGGCGGCCGCCGGGATCTCGGCGGCGGCCTTGCGGGCGTGGGGGGTCCGGACGCGCAGCACGAGGGCACCGGCCTCCTCGACGACGTCCTCGACCTCGCCAAGACCGCGCCAGGCCAGCTGGTGGGTCACCTCGACGCGCAGCCGTTCCACGGTGCGCCGCTCGATCACCGTGGCCTCCCGGCCGCGGAGCCGGTAGGCCACCGGCAGCACGGCGAAGGTCGCGGGGTCCGCCTCGGCGAAGCCCTCCTCCGCGCCCTGCGCCACGAACGCGGCCAGCAGCTGATCACCCTCGACCTGGTCGGCCAGGGGCTGCTCCCCGACGGTGCCGGGCTGGCCGACCCGGCCGTGGTGGACCACGAACTCCCCGGCCTCCGCGTCGGCCCATGCCTCGCGGTACTCGAAGAGCCGGGTGCCGTCGTCGCCGACGGTCTCACGGTACAGCCGGACGATGCTCATGCCTGCTCCTGGTGGTGGGGGGCGGCCGCGTCCTCGGGGACGGGCCGGGCGTACGGGACCTTGGCGCCGAGGACCTGGGCGACGGTGTCCTGGGTGATGCGCTGCGCGGTGAGGCCCACGCGGGCCAGCACCTGCTCGCGGCTGCCGTGGGCGAGGAACTCGACCGGCAGGCCGACCTCGTTCAGGGCGGTGTCCACGCCGGCCGCGCGCATCTCCTGCCGGATCCGCGAGCCGACGCCGCCGGCCCGCACCCCGTCCTCGAGGCACACGACGATCCGGTGGCGGGCGGCCGTGTCGATCACGGACCGGGCCACGGGCAGGACCCACCGCGGGTCGATCACCGTGGCGCTGATGCCGTGCCGCTCGAGCCGTTCGGCGACGTCGAGGCCGAGCTCGGCCATCGCGCCCACCGCCACGATCAGCACGTCCCGCTCGGCGCCGTCGCGTCCGCCGGCCTCGCCGCGCCGGGCGAGCACGTCCGTGCCGTCCGACAGCCGCTCCAGGGCGCGCACCGGCTCGCCGACCGAGCCCTTCGCGAACCGCACCACGGTGGGCGCGTCCTCGACGGCGACGGCCTCGCGCAGCTCCTCCCGGAGCGTGTCCGCGTCGCGGGGCGCGGAGATCCGCAGCCCCGGGACCGACTGCAGCAGGGCCAGGTCCCACATGCCGTGGTGGCTCGGGCCGTCCGGCCCGGTGACGCCCGCGCGGTCCAGCACGAACGTCACGCCCGCACGGTGCAGGCCCACGTCCATGAGCACCTGGTCGTAGGCGCGGTTGAGGAAGGTCGCGTAGACGGCCACCACGGGGTGCAGGCCGCCGAAGGCCATGCCGGCGGCCGACGTGACCGCGTGCTGCTCGGCGATGCCGACGTCGAACACCCGGTCCGGGTGGGCCAGCGCCATCGGGGCCAGGCCCACGGGGTTCTGCATGGCGGCGGTGATGGCCACGACGTCCGGCCGCTCGTCCGCGATCGCGACCATCTCTTCGCCGAACACGGAGGTCCAGGACTGGGCCGTCGACGAGGTGATGGGCTCGCCCGTGGAGGGGTCGATCACGCCGATCGCGTGGAACTGGTCCGCCTCGTGCGCGACCGCCGGCGGATAGCCGTGCCCCTTCTCGGTCATCGCGTGGACGATCACGGGCCCGCCGTACGCCCGCGCGTCCTCGAGGGCCTCCTCCATGGCGATGAGGTCGTGACCGTCCACCGGGCCGATGTACTTCATGCCCAGGTCCTCGAACAGGCCCTGCGGCGCCCAGAGGTCCTTGAGGCCCTTCTTCGCCGCGTGCAGTGGCCGGTACACCAGCTCACCCGCGAGGCCAGCCTCCTGGAGGCGGCGCTTGAGGTAGTCGAGGGTCTGCTCGTAGCGGTGGTGGGTGCGCACCTTGTCCAGCACCCCGCGGCGCAGTCCGCCCAGGTGCTCGGCGACGCCGCCCACGGTGGGCGCGTACGAGCGGCCGTTGTCGTTGACGACGATCACCACGCGCCGGTCCCGGCCGGCGGCGATGTTGTTGACGGCCTCCCAGGCCATGCCCCCCGTGAGCGCACCGTCGCCGATCACGGCCACCACGGTGCGGTCCCCCTGCCCGGTCTGCGCCCAGGCCCGCGCGATGCCGTCCGCCCAGGAGAGCGAGCTGGAGGCGTGCGAGGACTCCACCACGTCGTGCTCGGACTCGGTGCGGTCGCCGTAGCCGGACAGACCCCCCTCCTGGCGGAGCGTCGTGAAGTCCTGGCGTCCGGTGAGCAGCTTGTGCACGTACGACTGGTGGCCCGTGTCGAAGATGACCGCGTCCTTGGGCGACTCGAACACGCGGTGCACGGCCAGCGTCAGCTCGACGACGCCCAGGTTCGGTCCGAGGTGGCCGCCCGTCTTGGAGACGTGGGCGATCAGGTAGGCGCGGATCTCCGCCGCCAGCGCGGTCAACTGGTCCTCCGTGAGGGCCGACAGGTCCGCCGGGCGGGCGATCTGCGGCAGCAGCGGGGCGCCGGGGCTCGTGGGGGGCAGATGTTCCATGGTGCGACCAGCCTACTCCGCGGCTCCGCACCCGGGCGGGACGCGGGCGGCGGCCCGCGCGGGCGGGCCCCGTGGATCAGGCCTTCGCGGCGATCTGACGGAGCACGTACTGAGACATGCTTCGCTCTGCCTGGCGATAGTCGCACAGCTTCCGTCGGCTCTCAGGATCCCTGTCTCGATGGGACGCCCGACGATGCAACCGGACAAGACCAATTTCTCTTGGGTGATCGGCGGTACTGGGATCGTCTTCTCACCACGGTGATGTTCACGAGACGACGCAGCCGATCCCGTCACGACGGCGAGCGAGGTGAGCCCGTCCGTTCGGGCCTCGATTCCATCTGCGACCAGAGCCGCCGAGCCGATGTTCTCCATCGCAGCCTCAGCGCTGCCACCCCGGGTCGATTGGATCTTGGCCGGGCGATTCCACGCCCGCCGATCGACATCGACTTGATACCCGGGAGGGGTATAGCGTTGACTGGACCAGAACGAACAGGAGACTTCATGCGCAAGCACCTCATGACCACCGTCGCCGCAGGAGTGCTCGGAGGAGCGCTCGTGTTCACCGGCTGCAGCACCGGCGGCGGCCAGGACCAAGGGACCCCCTCGACGACCAGCCAGCACGAGGGCCACGACAGCAGCTCTGACAGCGGCGGGATGGAGCATCCGATGGACGGCGGCCCCGCCCCCGAGGGCATCGAGACGGCTGCGTCGCCCACATACCCGGTCGGCACCGAGGTCACGCTCACCGCCGACCACATGGAGGGCATGGACGGTGCGAACGCGACGATCGCCGGCGCGTACGACACGTACACCTATGCGGTGGACTTCACGCCGTCCGCAGGCGGGGAGCCGGTCAAGGATCACAAGTGGGTCGTCCAGCAGGAGATCAAGGACGCCGGAGATGAACGTCTGGCTGACGGCACCGAGGTCACTCTCGAGGCCGAACACATGGAAGGCATGAAGGGCGCGAAGGCGACCATCGCCTCCTCCACCGAGGAGACCGTCTACATGGTCGATTACGAGTCCGACGGCATGACGATGACCAACCACAAGTGGGTCGTCGAGAGCGAGCTCAAGCCGGCCTCCTGAGCCGATCGCCGCGGGCGCGCTGAAGGTCCGCGGCGAAATACGACCCGATCGAAGGAAAGATCGGGGAATGACGAGGGGAAGCGAAGAGCATGACGGACCCGACCACGCATCACCATGACCACGCCGGCGTCGCGACCACCGAGTCCGGCCACCGTGACGACTCGCGCGCCGAGAACGAAGACCACACCATGGAACACGGTGACCACGCCGGGCACGGTCATCACGGCGGTGGTCACGCGGGCCACGGCGACCACGTCGGCCAGTTCCGGCGGCTGTTCTGGATCAACCTGATCATCGCCATCCCGGTGGTCGCGTTCTCCCCCATGTTCGCCATGCTCCTGGGCTACTCGGTCCCCAGCTGGGCGGGCTGGGTCGCCGCAGTCCTCGGCTCCGTCATGTACGCCTGGGGCGGCACCCCGTTCCTCACCGGTGCTGTCAGCGAGCTGAAAAGCCGCCAGCCGGGGATGATGCTGCTCATCGCGCTCGGCATCACCGTAGCGTTCCTCGCCTCCTGGGCCGCCACTGTCGGTCTCGTCCACCCCGAGCTCGAGTTCTGGTGGGAGTTGGCGCTGCTGATCGTCATCATGCTGCTGGGCCACTGGATCGAGATGCGCTCACTGGCCCAGACCACCTCGGCGTTGGACTCCCTCGCCGCGCTGCTCCCTGACGAGGCTGAGCGTATAGAGGGAGACGACGTCGTCAAGGTCGACCCGGCAGAGCTGCGCGTCGGCGACGTCGTCATCGTCCGGCCTGGCGGCAGCGTCCCCGCCGACGGCACCATCGTCGACGGCCGCGCCGACATGGACGAGTCCATGATCACCGGCGAATCACACCCCGTCGCCCGCGGCGAGGGCGAGAACGTCACCGCCGGCACCGTGGCCACCGACTCCGGCCTGCGCGTAGAGATCACCGCCACCGGCGACGACACGGCTCTGGCGGGCATCAACAGGCTCGTCGCCGAGGCGCAGGGCTCATCCTCCCGTGCCCAGCGCATCGCCGACCGGGCTGCGGCCCTGCTGTTCTGGTTCGCCCTCGGAGCTGCGCTGATCACCGCCGTCGTCTGGACGCTCTTCGGGCTCCCCGACGACGCGGTCGTTCGCACCATCACTGTCCTCGTCATCGCCTGCCCCCATGCGCTGGGTCTGGCGATCCCTCTGGTCGTGTCCATCGCCACCGAGCGCGCCGCCCGCGGCGGCGTCCTGATCAAGGACCGCCTCGCCCTGGAGTCCATGCGCCAGGTCGACGCGGTGCTCTTCGACAAGACCGGCACCCTGACCAAGGGCGAGCCCACCGTCACCGGCGTGGAGCCGACCGGCGGCCTGAATGCCGAACAGCTCCTCGCCCTGGCCGCCTCCGCCGAGGCCGACAGTGAGCACCCCCTCGCCCGGTCCATCGTCACCGCCGCCAAGGAGAAGGGCCTCGCCGTCGAACCGGCCAGCGGGTTCACCTCCTCCCCGGCGGTCGGCGTCACCGCGACGGTGGCCGACCATGAGATCCGCGTCGGCGGACCCCGTCTGCTCGAGGAGACCGGCCAGGACGAGATCGGTGTCGCCGACGAATGGCGGGCAGAGGGTGCGATCATCCTGCACGTCCTCCGCGACGGCAAGGTCATCGGCGGTCTCAAGCTCGCCGACGAGGTTCGCCCAGAGTCCCGCGACGCCGTCGATGCGCTCCATCAGCTCGGCGTCGAGGTCGTCATGATCACCGGCGACGCGGAAGCCGTGGCGAACGAGGTGGGAAGAGAGCTCGGCATCGACCGGGTCTTCGCCGGCGTCCGCCCCGAGGACAAATCCGCCAAGGTCGACCAGCTGCAGAAGGAGGGCAAGAAGGTCGCCATGGTCGGCGACGGCGTCAACGACGCCCCTGCCCTGGCCCAGGCCGACGTCGGCATCGCCATCGGGGCCGGCACCGACGTCGCCATCGCCTCTGCAGGTGTCATCCTCGCCAGCTCCGACCCGCGTAGCGTCCTCTCGGTCATCCAGCTCTCCCGTGCCGCATACCGTAAAATGAGGCAAAACCTGTGGTGGGCCGCAGGGTACAACTTGCTCTCTGTGCCGCTCGCGGCTGGCGTGCTCGCACCCGTCGGCTTCGTCATGCCGATGTCAGTAGGCGCGATCCTGATGTCGATCTCCACCGTCGTCGTCGCGCTCAACGCCCAGCTGCTGCGTCGCATCGACCTCGCCCCAGATGCCAGCACCCGCTCCGTCCTGGAGCACCAGAAGTGAAGGACGCACTCGTGACCACTGAAACTGCAGCCGATGAGACCGGTGCCGACACCGGAGCCCATCGGCACGGCTACATCAGTGACAAGGACCGTTACCGCAACCGCATGAAGCGCATCGAAGGCCAAGCCCGCGGCATCACGAAGATGATCGACGACGAAAAGTACTGCATCGACATCCTCACCCAGGTCTCGGCCCTCACCCGCGCCCTGCAGGGAGTGGCGACCGGTCTGCTCGATGACCACCTCAAGCACTGCGTGCTCGACGCCGCCAAGAAAGGCGATGAAGACGCGGCCATCGCCAAGATCCAGGAGGCCACCGACGCCATCAATCGCCTCGTGCGCTCCTGACACCATCCGATTTCGTCAACACAGGGTGCCTCGGACCGGTGGGCCCCAGATCAGGACAAGGCTCTTGATGTCTCCGGGCAGGCGTGCTTTGCACGTCGTCGCGCCCTTGGCACCGGCGAACTCGGGATGCCTTCTGTCTAACCTGACGACATGAACACGTTCACCTGAGAAAAGAGTTGGGCATGCCACTTGCCATTGTTGCTCCGATCCAGTCCTCCAGGAGCCGCCTGAGGATCTGCGCGGCCTTGACCGGTCTGGCGACCAGCGCCGTCCTCCTGCTCAGCGGCTGTGCTGATGCGGGACCGTCCGCTGATGCAGGATCCGATCACTCACTGGTGGTCGAGCACAATCTAGACGGATTGAATGCTCGCGAGATCATCAAGCGCCTCGACTCAACGAAGGTGACAGATCGCTCGTCTGAATTCATCGCGTCGATTGAACCGGACCAGCTTGTACTGACCGACGACCAGAACAATCAGACCACCCTGCCGATGCCAGAAGACGAATTCTACGTCTCTATCGCCCCGTATCGCAGCCAGACTCACGAATGCTACTTCCACAGCCTCACGACCTGCACCGGCGAACTCGCCAATACTGACGTCCACGTCACCGTGGTCGAGGCGACGTCCGGGGAGACCCTCCTCGATGAAACGCTGACGACGTACGACAACGGATTCGTCGGGGTCTGGCTGCCGCGTGGAATTGACGCTACTCTCACTGTCTCAGCTGAAGGCCGCACCGCGAAAAAGGCCATCTCGACCCGCCCCGACGACCCCACCTGCTTGACCGGTCTTCAGCTGGTTTAAGGCCCAGGTCTCATGCTCCTCTGCAGCGCCGACAGATCAGGCGTCGAGACGTCCCATCCTTGGACTCCCACAGGGTCTCGGCGTCCCGATGTGAGGATTCGCCCGAGAGCCGGCTTCAGAGTCATCGCAGGGCATCACCAGACCGGGCTGAAGCCTCGTCGACCAATATCAACCAGTGCCAACTGAAGAGCACTACATCGCTCACTCTGTTTCACGATGTGCATTTCGGGGGATCCTCTCTGTCCAGGTCCTCACGCTCATACCTGCCGGTGCTGAGCCTCGCCGAGCTTCTCGAGCACTTGACCTGGATCGTCGATCAGTTCGAACACGCCACTCGGGCGTGTCCGACAATGCCGTCGACCACGCGAGCACAGCATTCAGGACCACGGCAGCCCAGTACACGATCGCGTACTCGTCGTACCTGCTCGCCAGGCCCGGCCATTGCTTCAGGTGCGCGTCCTGGCGCTCGATCACGTTCCGGCCCGTGTAAGCCTCCGAGTCCAGGCCCACGGGTCGGCCGCCGGCCGAGCCGCGGCGTCTGCGGTGGCCCTGCTGGTCAGCCGGTTGGGGAGAACGGCCTTGATGCCACCGGCGCGCAGATGGGTGCCGATCGCCCGCGATGAGTACGCCCTCTCGCCCAGCACCGTCGACCAGCTGATGGGTCTTCGTGCTCAGCCCGCTCCGTGAGCGCCCGAGGCCGTGATCGGCGGGCTCTTCACGCGGATTCCTTGTCGTTCGATCCAGCCCCTCTGAGCCGGGTGGTGTTCCTCGCGTGCTGATGGGCGCGGGCGATCGTGGAGTCGACCGAGACCGACCAATCGATCAGGATTTCGGCATCCGCTGCAGGTGGTCCGTGTTGCCAGCACCGTGTCCCAGGTGCCCTCTTCGGCCATGCGGCCGTGCCAGGTCCACACTACTCAGCCAGGGCCCGGAGACCTCGGGCAGGTCCCGCCACGGGATCGAAGCACCTGTCCCGGTGGATGATGGCTTCGACCCTCGTGCGGTCATCGGCGAACGGCCGCCCCTGCCGGCCCGTGCAGGCGGGGAGCATCTGGAACCGGGACGTGTCTTCGAGGGCGCCAGCCGACCCTGGATTCATTGTCAGACACGCCCTAGGCCCGTCTGGCCCGAGGGTGAGCCGGACTCTGAACTGGGGGATGAAGAGCGGTCGTGCACCGGGGTCGGCCCCAGCGGCCACGACGACGGCGGCCCGCCGCCCTCCGTGCGGAGGGCGGCGGGCCGCCGTCGTCGTGGTGCCCGCGCGCGGGCGGTGTCCCGTGGATCAGGCCTTCGCGGCGATCTGACGGAGCACGTACTGCAGGATGCCGCCGTTGCGGTAGTACTCGGCCTCACCGGGGGTGTCGATGCGGACGACCGCGTCGAACTCGGTGACCCTGCCGTCCTCACCGGTGGCCGTGACCTTCACGGTCTTCGGCGTGGTGCCCTCGTTGAGGGCGGTGATGCCGGAGATGTCGAAGGTCTCGGTGCCGGTCAGGCCCAGCGAGTCGGCGTTCTCACCCTCCGGGAACTGCAGCGGCAGCACGCCCATGCCGATGAGGTTCGAGCGGTGGATGCGCTCGAAGGACTCCGTGATCACGGCCTTGACGCCCAGGAGCGCGGTGCCCTTGGCCGCCCAGTCACGGGAGGAGCCGGAGCCGTACTCCTTGCCGCCCAGGACCACCAGCGGGGTGCCCTGCTCGGCGTAGTTCTGCGCCGCGTCGTACACGTAGGCCTGCGGGGCGCCCTCCTGGGTGAAGTCGCGCGTGAAGCCGCCCTCCACGCCGTCGAGCAGCTGGTTCTTGATGCGGATGTTCGCGAACGTGCCGCGGATCATGACCTCGTGGTTGCCACGACGGGATCCGTAGGAGTTGAAGTCCTTGCGCTGCACGCCGTTCTCCAGCAGGTAGCGGCCCGCCGGGGTGTCCGACTTGAAGGAGCCGGCCGGGGAGATGTGGTCCGTGGTCACGGAGTCACCCAGCTTGAGCAGGACGCGGGCGCCGGAGATGTCCGACACCGGGTCCGGCTGCATGGTCATGCCCTCGAAGTACGGGGGCTTGCGCACGTAGGTGGACTTCTCGTCCCACTCGAAGGTGGAGCCCGAGGGGGTCTCCAGGGACTGCCAGCGCTCGTCGCCGTCGAAGATCGTGGCGTACTGCGAGGTGAACATCTCGGTGTCGATCGACGCGTCGATGATCTGCTGGACCTCGGTCGGGTCCGGCCAGATGTCCTTGAGGAAGACGTCGTTGCCCTCCGTGTCCTGGCCCAGGGCCTCGTTCTCGAAGTCGAAGTCCATGGTGCCGGCCAGGGCATAGGCGACCACCAGCGGCGGGGAGGCCAGGTAGTTCATCTTCACGTCCGGGTTGATGCGGCCCTCGAAGTTGCGGTTGCCGGAGAGCACCGCGGTCACGGACAGGTCGTTCTCCTGGATGGCCTCGGAGATCTCGGACTCCAGCGGGCCGGAGTTGCCGATGCAGGTGGTGCAGCCGTAGCCGACCACGTTGAAGCCGAGGTCGTTGAGGGACTCGCGCAGCCCGGACTTCTCGTAGTAGTCGGTCACCACGCGGGAGCCCGGGGCCACGGAGGTCTTCACCCACGGCTTGGACTTCAGGCCCTTGGCGACCGCGTTGCGGGCCAGCACGCCGGCCGCCATCATCACGGAGGGGTTTGACGTGTTGGTGCACGAGGTGATCGAGGCGATGGACACGGCACCGTGGTCCAGCTGGAACTGGCGGCCGTCCGGCATGGCCACGTCCACGAGCTTGGACGGGCGGCCCTCGCCGGCCTCGTCCTGCGTGGCGTAGTTGTGCAGGTCCTTGCGGAACTGGTCCTTGGAGTCGGTGAGCTCGATGCGGTCCTGGGGACGCTTCGGGCCGGAGATGGAGGGCACCACGGTGGACAGGTCCAGCTCGAGGTACTCGGAGTAGGCGACCTCGGAGGACGGGTCGTGCCACATCCCCTGCTCCTTGGTGTACGCCTCCACGAGGGCGACCTGCTCCTCGGAGCGGCCGGTCAGGCGCAGGTAGTCGAGGGTGACCTCGTCGATCGGGAAGATCGCGGCGGTGGAGCCGAACTCGGGCGACATGTTGCCGATGGTGGCGCGGTTGGCCAGGGGCACGGAGCCGACGCCCTCGCCGTAGAACTCGACGAACTTGCCGACCACGCCGTGCTGGCGGAGCATCTCGGTGATGGTCAGCACCACGTCGGTCGCGGTGGCGCCGGACGGGATGCTGCCGGTCAGCTTGAAGCCCACGACCCGCGGGATCAGCATGGACACGGGCTGGCCGAGCATCGCGGCCTCGGCCTCGATGCCGCCGACGCCCCAGCCGAGCACGCCCAGGCCGTTGACCATGGTGGTGTGCGAGTCGGTGCCGACGCAGGAGTCCGGGTAGGCGCGCAGCACGCCGTCGACCTCGCGGGTCATCACGGTGCGGGCCAGGTTCTCGATGTTGACCTGGTGGACGATGCCCATGCCCGGGGGGACGACCTTGAAGTCGTCGAAGGCGGTCTGGCCCCAGCGCAGGAACTTGTAGCGCTCGCCGTTGCGCTCGTACTCGATCTCCATGTTCCGCTCGATGGCGGCGTCGTTGCCGAAGGAGTCGATCTGCACGGAGTGGTCGATCACGAGCTCGGCCGGGGAGAGCGGGTTCACGCGCTCCGGGTCGCCGCCCAGGTCCTGGATGGCCTCACGCATGGTGGCCAGGTCCACGACGCAGGGCACGCCGGTGAAGTCCTGCATGATCACGCGCGCCGGCGTGAACTGGATCTCGGTGTCCGGCTGGGCGTTCGGGTCCCAGGCGGCCAGGGCCTTGATCTGGTCGGCGGTCACGTTGGCGCCGTCCTCGGTGCGCAGCAGGTTCTCCAGCAGCACCTTCAAGGAGTAGGGCAGCTTCTGCGCCCCCTCGACCTTGTTCAGACGGAAAATCTCATACTCGGCGCCCTTGACGTCCAGGACGCCCTTGGAGCCGAAGCTGTCGACGGTGGTCACGAGAGGACTCCTCTTCCCGCCCGGTTTCCTCCGGGCGCTCGTCCAGTGGGGGGTGGTCACCCGCGGCCGCGGACCGCGCCCCGTCCGGGACGGGCGTCGTCTGCGTCACAGGTGCCGCACTGCGTCCCAGGGTACCGCGCCGGTCCCGTGTGACGCGGGCATGGCGCGCGGCGGCCCGCAGGCCGCCACGCGGATGCCGGGTCAGATCTCGACGACGGCCGCGGCCGGGGCGCTCTGGGCGGCCGGCACCAGCACGGTCACCGACTCGAGGTGGTGGGTGTCCGGGTAGAGGTCGAACACGCGGGCGCGCTCCACCTCGTAGCCGCCGTCGCGCAGCCACGCCAGGTCGCGGGCGAACGAGGCGGGGTCGCACGAGACGTACACGATGCGGCCCGGCTCGAGCGCGAGGATGCGCTCGATCGCCCGCCGCCCCGCGCCCGCCCGCGGCGGGTCCAGGACGACGGTGTCCAGCGCGGCACCGCCGAGGCCGCCGTCCGCCACGGGACGCTCGGGGTACTTCAGCCAGCTGCCGAGCACCTTGTCCGTGGGGCCGTTGAGCACCGAGGCCTGCGGCTGGTCGTGCAGGTTGCGGCGGGCGTCCTTCGAGGCCTGGCGGGAGGCCTCCACCGAGTACACGCGGCCCTCGGGTCCCACGGCGTCCGCCAGGTACGCGCTGAACAGGCCGGCGCCGCCGTAGAGGTCGGCCACGACCTGGCCCGGCTCGACGCGCGCGTCCTCGAGCACCGCGTCCACGAGGGTGGCCGGGGCGTGCTGGTGGACCTGCCAGAAGCCGTCACCCGTGACGCGGAAGCGCTTGGTGCCGCCGCGCTCGGACTCCACGGTCTCCTCGACCCAGGTCTTGCCGGTGATGCGCTCGACCTTGACCGGCTGGAACTGCTTCGGGCCGGGCAGGGCCAGGCCGGTGGAGACGTCCACGCCGCACGCATTGGCCGCCTGGCGGATCCGGGTGCGCAGCCGGCCGAGCTTGACCTCGTCCGCCCGCGTCTGCGGGGTGGGCGTCACCAGCACGAGGGGGCGGGAGCCGGAGGCCGGCGTCGCGACGTCCACGCGGGCGGCTCCGGTGAAGTCCCAGTCCCACAGGGCGAGCGCATCGAGGGCCGGCACGCCGAGCGGCATGTTGCGCACGGGTAGGAGGGTCGCCGAACGGTAGGCGTGCATCGCGATGTGCCCCTGGGGGGTCACCGCGAACGCGTTCCGGGTCCGCCAGCGCTGGCCGGTGGGCTCGTCCTCGGAGCCGGCGAAGCACACCTCCGGCTCCACCGCGAGGTCGGCGATGCGGTGCACCGTGTCCCGGAAGACCTGGGCCTTGAGCCGGCGCTGGTGCGGGACCACGATGTGGCCGAACTCGGCGCCGCCCACGGGCGGGCGACCCGAGGCGTGGGCGCGCAGCATGTCCGCGAGCTTCCACTGGTGGATGCGGCGGAACTCGGAGGGCCGCAGCACCTCCACGACGTCGCCGCGCCAGAAGCGGGCCCCGTCCTCGGCCTCGGTCAGGGCCACCCGGACCTTCTCGCCGGGCACGGCGTGGCGCACGAAGACGACCCGCCCCTCGTGCCGGGCCACGCAGTGGCCGCCGTGGGCCATGGCCCCGACCTCCACCTCGATGGTCCTCCCGATCCCGGTGACGTCTGTGGACGTGTCGACGACTGCCATGTCTGGCTCCTCTCGCATCGCAGCGCGCTTCAGGTCTTGCCCTGAGCATCGACTGGTCAGATCATCATCATCCTTGCAGACCGATGCGGCTGTGTCGCCTCGATCGTGGGCGCGCCGTCGGACGGCGTCATCCGCCGCTCCCCGGGGGCGCCGGGGCGGTCAAGAGCCCTGGCCCTCGTGGACCTGCCACGGCACCGAGCCCACCATCACGCCCGGCTCCCGCTGCAGTCGCCGCGTCTGGCGGGTGGCGGTCCGGTTGTGCAGGAGCGTGCGCCAGCCCGGCCGGACCACGTACTCCGGGATGAACACCATGGTCAGGTCCCGCGGGGAGCGGCGTCGGTGCTCGCGCACATGCCGCACCAGGGGGGCCACCGTGTCGCGGTAGGGCGAGGCGATCACGGTGAGCGACATCGGCAGGCCGGCACGCTCCCAGGCGTCGATCACCTCCAGGGTGGCGGCGCGCTCGGCGTCCACGACGACGGCCTCGAGGGAGGACGGCCGCGACGCGCGGGCGTAGGCCAGCGCCCGCAGCGCCGGCCGGTCCAGCGTGGTCACGACGACCACCACGTGGACCCGCGAGGGCAGGGCCCGCGCGTCGTCCTGGGGGTCCGGTGCGAGCTCGCGGTCCACGTCCGCGTAGTGGCGGCGGATCCGCCCCATCACCAGCGAGCCGAGCACGATCGCCAGCAGCGCCACCCACGCGCCCTGCGTGAAGCGGGTGACCAGGACGACGACGCCCGCCAGCGCCGTGACCACCCAGGCCACCGCCGTGATGATCAGGCGCAGCCGGACGGCCGCGCGGGCCCGGGCGCCCGGTGTGTGCACGAGCCGGCGGCGCCACAGCCGCAGCATGCCGGCCTGCGCGAGCGTGAAGGCCAGCAGCACGCCGATGACGTAAAGCTGCACGAGCAGGGCGGTCCGGGCCTCGAAGAACAGCACGAGCGAGAGGGCCACGGCCCCCATCCCGAGGACGCTCCACGTGTGCACCAGCCGGTCGCTGCGGACCCTCAGCTGCCGGGGCAGGTAGCCGTCCTCGGCCACGCGCGCGGCCAGGGCGGGGAACGAGCGGAACGCCGACTTGGCCGCGAACAGCAGGAGCAGGGCGGTGGCCGCGATGGTGGCGACGGACAGGATGCTGCCCGGGCCGTACACGGTGTCCGCGAGCTGGGCGAGCACGGGGGCGGGGGCGCGGTCGGGCGTGACCTCGGCACCCGCGGCGTCCCGGAGGTTCTCCAGCTCCAGCCCGACGACGACGCCGGTGCGCTGAGCCAGGTGCATGACGCCCACGGTCAGCGCGCCGAGGGTGAGGGCCATCACGGTGAGCACCCACCGCACCGTGGGCACGGCCGGCCGGGCCATCAGGCGGGTGCTCGAGACCGGCACCTCGACGCCGGTGAGCAGCACCGATCCCGCGCTGAACGCGCGCAGGGCGAGCAGCGCCGTCGCCACGGTGCTGACGGTCCCGCCGACCCCGGCGCCCTCCTGCGTCCAGCCGGCCGTCGGCGCCGCGCCGAGCAGCCCACGGCCCTCCTGCCACAGGCCCGCCAGGACGAGCAGCGCGGTCAGGGCGACGAACACGCTCACGAGCACGGGCAGCACCCACCGGGACAGCCGCACCCCGCGGAGCGCGGCCAGCAGTACGCCCACGAGCGCGGCCGAGGCCACCAGCACGCGGCTGCCGACGGTGAGTCCGGGGGCCAGCGCCGCCACGAAGTGGGCGAAGGCGGCCACGGAGACCGCGGCGGTGAACACGAAGTCCAGCAGGAGCGCGGCCGAGGCGACGACGCCGGCCCTCGGGCCCAGCTTCATGCCGGCCATGTGATAGATGCCGCCGTGCGGAACGGCGGCGACCGCGGCGCGGAAGGACACGACGATGAGCAGCATCACCGCGACGACGGCCCAGCCGACGGCGGGTCCGAGCGCGAGCGCGGACGTGCCGGCCGCGACCAGGGTGAGGATGACCTCGTCCGGGGCGTAGGCGAGGGAGGACAGGGCGTTCGACGACGTCACGGGCAGCGCCCGCCACCGGTTCATGCGGGGCTCGTCGGCGGCGTGCGACGTCACGGGGCGACCGAGGAGGCCGCGGCGCAGGAGGGAGGACAGCGTGGCCACCGCACCACGGTACCCCCGCCGGGCCCGGACGCCGCGGCGACGCGGATGCTCCCGGACGTGCCCGCCGGATGCGAGGATGGAGCGCGCGTCGGCTCCCCGGCGCACGGAGCACCGCACGAGAGGCAGGGACGGGCATGGCCCACTACGTGATCGTCGGCGGCGGACGGGTGGGCACCCGGTTGGCGGCCGCGCTGGACGCGGCCGGTCACGGCGTCGCCCTCGTGGACCGCGACCCGCGGACCGTGGAGGGGCTGGCCCCCGGCTTCTCCGGCGAGCTCGTGGCCGGCGTGGGCTTCGACCGCTCCGCGCTGCTCGCCGCCGGCATCGACCGCGCGCAGGGCCTGGCGGCCGTGACCGCGGACGACAACACGAACATCATCGCCGCCCGCGTGGCCCGCGAGACCTTCCACGTGGACCACGTGGTGGCGCGCATCTACGACGCCGACCGGGCCCGGCTGTACCAGCGCCTCGGCATCCCCACGGTCGCCTCGATCCAGTGGACGGCCGACCAGGTGCTGCACCGGCTGCTGCCGGCCGGCACCGCCGACGCGGAGCACCGCGACGCCTCCGGCCGGCTGCTCGTGACCGAGCTGGTCCCCCACTCTTCGTGGTGGGGCCGTCGGCTGACCGACGTCGAGTCCACGGTGGGGATGCGCATCGCCTACCTCACCCGGCTCGGCGACGGCCAGCTGCCCCGGCCGGGCGACCGCCTGCAGGAGGGCGACGTGCTGCACGCCGTCTACCCGGTGGACCGCCGGGACCAGGTGGAGGCCGCCCTGCAGGGCGAGGCACGCGTGCCGGACGGCACGGACGAGGACGAGGAGGGACGGGCATGAGGGCCGTCATCGCCGGAGCCGGCGCCGTGGGCGCCTCCATCGCGCGGGAGCTGCACGCGCACGGCCACGAGGTGGTCGTCGTCGAGGCGCGCACGGACGCGGCCCGCAAGGCCGACGTCGGCGGCGCACGCCTCGTCCTCGGGGATGCGTGCGACCTGACCGTGCTCGAGCAGTGCGGCGCCCTGGAGGCGGACGTGCTCGTCGCGGCGACCGGCGACGACCGGGTCAACCTCGTGTGCTCCCTGCTGAGCCGCTCGGAGTTCGGCGTCGGCCGCACCGTGGCCCGCGTCAACAACCCGCTCAACGACTGGCTCTTCGACGAGTCGTGGGGCGTGGACGTGGCCGTGTCCACCCCCTCGATCATGACGGCGCTCGTGGAGGAGGCCGTGGAGACCGGGGACCTCGTGCGCCTGCTCAGACTGGAGGCCGGCGGCGCGGCGCTGTCCGAGTTCCGGGTCCCGGCGGAGCACTGGCTCGAGGGCCGGCGCATCGGCACCGTGTCCTGGCCGCAGGAGGCTCCGCTCGTGGCGGTCGTGCGCGACGGCGCCCCCCGGCAGGCGTCGGCGGACGAGGTCCTGGAGGTGGGCGACGAGCTCTTCTTCCTGGCCGCCGGCTCCGCCGAGCCGGCCCTGCGTCGCCTCCTCGTCGGCGAGGGCCGCGCTCAGGGACGCTCGGAGGCGGCGGAGTCCGCCGGCACGCCGTCGTCCTGACCGGGCGAGCTGACGGACCAGGCGAGCCAGAGCCCCAGGGCATAGAGCGGCAGGCCCATCACCAGGCGGGCCACCCCGAGCGCGGTGACGGCGTCCCCGAGGTAGAGGGGCACCTGCACCGCCAGGCGCAGCGCGAACACGGCCACGAGGATCCAGGTGGCCGCGGCGTAGGCGCGGCGCCGACGCCGGTGGGCCCGCCAGCGGGTGCCCTCGGCGCGCACGAGGCCGAGCACCAGGCCCGCCGCGGGCCAGCCCACGAGGACGGACACCGCGAACGCGAGGCCGTAGGCGGCGTTGGTGACGAAGCCCCACAGGTAGTAGTCGCGGGCCTGGCCGGTGGTCAGGGAGACCACGACGGACAGGACGACGACGGCGAGGCCGGCCAGCACCTGGACCGGCGACTGGCGCTGGACGAGGCGCGCGACGCCCAGCACGAGTGCGACCGCGACGGCCGCCACGCCGGAGGGCCACACCTGCTGGGTGGCGACGTAGCCGACCATGTAGACGAGGGTGGGCAGGGAGGCCTCGACGATGCCGCGCCAGCCACCGACGCTGCCCAGCGCGTCGAGGCGGCCGCGCTCGTCCAGGCGGGCTCGAGACGGCAGGGGGCCGGCCCCGTCCGGGGCGGCGGTGACGGGGCCACGCGGCTCGGTCATGGGCTCTCCTCTCGGGGCCGTGCTCAGAGCGTGGCCTCGGGCGCGTCGACCAGGTCGAACTCGGGGTTGTGCAGGGTGGGCACGCCATCCATCTGGGTGACGCGGCCGCGGACCGTCAGCCACTCCCCCGGCATGACACCGGGCACGCGGCGCCGCCCGTGCCAGACCAGCTGCAGCGTCTCCGCGGGCGCCATGCTCCCGGGCGCGGGCAGGCGGTCGGCCAAGACCGCGCGGAAGACGGTCGCCTCGTCCGCGCCGGGCAGTGTGACGGAGGCGATGACGCCGCGGCGCTCGATGCGGCCCGCGGCGCCGGTCGGGCGGGCTGCGACGGCGGGGCTCACCGGGTCTCCGTGATCTCCGGACCGCGCTCGGGCAGCGCGGTGGCCTCCGGTGCCGCGCCGTCCCCCGGGCCGGCGGCGGTGTCCGCGAGCACGTCCCGGCCCTCGTCCGGGGCCGGGCGGCGACGCTGCAGCGGGCGCGCGTTGGGAGGCGGACGCAGGGGCAGCAGCTCGCGCGGCGGGAGCGGCTCGTCGCCCCGCACCACGACCAGGTCGGAGAACACCTGTTCCAGCGGCTCGGCGGCCTCCGGCTGGAAGGCGGCCTCGCCGTGGAACACGCCGCGGACGAACCAGCGCGGACCGTCCACGCCCACGAACCGGGCGACGTTCCACCCCGGCGAGCCGTCCGGCAGCGCCGCCGGCACGCGCGTGAGGATCTCGATGCCGAAGCGGCCGGTCTGCTCCTGCACGGTCGCGTGGGCGGTGGTCGACAGGGAGTCGTGCAGCTCGGCGCGCAGGTCGTCCCACAGGCCCGTGCGGCGCGGGGCGCTGAACGCCTGGACCTGCAGCGCCGAGCGGCCGAGGCTGACGGTGGCGGCGACGATCCGCTTCGTCGCGTCCTCGACGTCGAGGCGCAGCTTCATGCCCTGGACCGCCCGCAGGCGCAGCGACCCCAGGTCGATCATGCCGGCGGGATCCGGGCGGGTGGCGACGTCGTGCGGACCGACGTCGGCTGCCTCCGGCGCGGCGGCGATCTCGAGGTCGCGCTCCTCCAGCAGCTCGGCCGGCAGGCTGACCTGCTCGTGGCGCACGGTGCGGTTGCGTCCGAAGATCACGACGTCCTCCCAGGGGTGGTGTCGGCGGTGAAGCCGCCGGTCGAGCCGAAGCCGCCGGCCCCGCGTTCGGAGTCGGGCAGCGCGTCCACGGGCTCGAAGCGGGCCCGCACGACCGGCTGCAGCACGAGCTGGGCGATCCGGTCGCCGCGGCGCAGCACGATCGGCTCGGTCGGGTCCAGGTTGATCAGGGGCACCTTGATCTCGCCGCGGTAGCCGGCGTCGATGGTGCCGGGGGCGTTGACGACGCTCAGGCCGTGGCGGACCGCGAGGCCCGAGCGGGGGTGCACGAACCCCGCGTGGCCCTCCGGGATGGCCAGCGCCACGCCGGTCGGCACGAGGGCACGCTCACCCGGGGCCAGGGTCACGTCGACGGCGGTGCGCAGGTCCGCGCCCGCGTCGCCCGGCTGCGCGTAGGCGGGCGGGGCCAGGCCCGGATCGAGGGCGTGCAGGGGCACGGGCAGCTCGGCGGAGTCGGTCACGAGGCCCGACCCTACACGAGCACCCGTCGGCCCGGGGCCGCGTCGAGGCGGCCGGGCGGGCGCCCTCACCGGTGCCGCGCGGCGGGACCGGAGTCCGGATGTGGGAAGCTGGGACCCATGCGTGATCCCCAGCAGCACCCCGTCGCCGATGCCTCCCGCCGCGCCCCCGAGGGCGCTGCGGCGGGACCCGATCCGGTCCTGTTCGAGGAGCGGTTGACGCCCTCCCCGGGGGTCTGGGCCGTGGCGCTCATGCTGGCGGCGCTGACGATACTCGTGTTCGCGCCGATCGACCTCGGGGTGGGCATCGCGGCCGCCGTCGCGTTCTTCGCCGTCGAGGTCCTGATCCTGGTGGCCACCACCCCGCGCATCGTGGTGCGCGAACGCACCCTCCAGGTGGGCCGCGCCAGCATCGAACGGCACCACGTCGGTCAGGTCACGGGGTATCGCGGCGAGGACGCCCGGGCCCAGCGCGGCCCGCTGCTGCACGGGCTGGCCTTCGTGAACGTGCGCGGCTGGATCGCGCCCGTCGTGCGGATCCAGCTGACCGACGAGCGCGACCGCACACCCTACTGGCTGACCAGCACCCGGCGTCCGGAGGAGCTGGTCGCGGCCCTCGGCGGGACCATGGCCCGGCAGGAGGGGACGGCCGAGGGCCGCTGACCGCCCCGGCGGCGGGGGCTCAGCCCTCGCAGTCGGTGCAGTAGATCAGGCCGTTCTTCTCACGCGCGGCCTGCGAGCGATGGCGGACCAGGAAGCAGGAGGCGCAGGTGAACTCATCCGACTGGGCGGGCAGCACCCGCACCATCAGCTCTTCACCCGAGAGGTCGGCGCCGGGCAGCTCGAACCCCTCGGCGGCCTCCGCTTCGTCCTCGTCCACGACGGCGGACTGGGTGTCCGTGCGCCGTGCCTTCAGCTCCTCGATGGAGTTCTGGCTCAGCTCTTCCTCGTTCTTGCGAGGGGCGTCGTAGTCAGTGGCCATGGGGTTTCACGCTCCGCTGGTGGGGGACGGCACCGGGACCGGTGCCGGCACTGCGCAGGCGGCGTCGTGGGCGGGCCACGCATCACCGGCCTGCGCCGTTGCGCGTAGATTGTGCACCATGGCCGAACCCGTGCCAAATGTTGACCGGCATGCTCGCCCAGGGCGGATTCGCGCGGGCGCGCGCCCCTCGCCCGGGCCGTGGTCTGCGGCCCGGCGGCTAGGATCGGGGCATGCCCGGCCGGGCGTCCGCATGCCCGGTGACCAGAACACGATGTGGGAGGGACCACCGCCATGGCAGAGCTGCGACTGACCGGACCCACCGAGGACGGCGACGCGCTGCGTTTGTCGGGGCCCGAGGGCGAGGAGCACACGCTCCCCCTCTCCCCCTATCTGCGCCGGCTGGTCATCGAGGGCGCCGCGCCCGAGGACGGGCGACCGGCCGAGGACGGCCCCGCGGCCTGGCACGACATGACGGAGATGGACGTCCCCGGGGCGGACGACGAGGACGCCGAGGGACCGGTGGACGCGGCGACGCACGCCGACGATGCCGCGGAGGAGGACGAGCGGGCTCCCGAGGCGCCCTCCGGCCCGGCCCGGCCGGACGAGGACCTCGCGCTCACCCCGCGGATCGACCCGCGGCCCGTGGCCGACGACTCGACCGCGGACGGACCGACCCCGGCGCCGCTGACCGACCAGGAGTCCGTCAAGGCCGCCGCGACCCAGGAGGCCGTGCCCCTCACCCCCCGGGAGATCCAGCAGCGCATCCGTGCGGGCGCCTCCGTGGAGCAGGTGGCCCGGGAGAGCGGGAACGCGTTCTCGCGCATCCGCACCTACGGTCACCCCGTCTTGGCCGAGCGCGACTGGATCGCCCGGCAGGCCCGCGCCGTCGAGGTCTGGGTCGGCGGGCCCGACCTCTACTCGGACCTCGTCCAGGACGGCGGCCCCACGACGCTCGGTGAGCTCGCCGCGCACCGGCTCGCCGAGCTGGGCGTGGACGAGGCGAGCCTCGAGTGGGACGCGTGGCGCGAGGACCAGGCCGGCTGGACCGTGGCCGCCCGGTTCGCCGTGTCCGGTGCGGGGAGTCTGCCCACCCGCGAGGAGCCGCCGGCGCTCTGGACGTTCCGCCCGGCCGGACGCCACCTCGAACCCGAGAACGCCTGGGCCCGCGCCCTGTCCGAGGCGGAGGCCTGGGACCTGGTCCCCCGCGCCCCCGCGGCCGAACCGGTGACGGACGACGTGGACGCCGAGGACGCCGTGACCCCCGCGGGTGCGCACTCCCCGGCCGCCGACCGCGACGCCGATCTGCTGGAGATCCTGCGGGTGCGCCGGGGTCAGCGTGTGGGCGCGGACCTGGAGTCGGACGACACGCTCGCGCACCTGATCGCCCGCGAGCACCAGGACCGGAGTCGGCGCGAGGCCGCCCAGGCGCCCGAGCCGCTCGCCCCGGTCGACGCCGAGGGGGCCCTGACGACCGCCGACGACGCCCCGGGCATCGACGAGCCGGAACCGGCCGCCGAGACCGACCGCGCCGAGGACACTGCCGCAGACGTCGCGGACGCGGAGGTCGCGGACGCGGGTGTCGAGGACGAGGGGGCGGAGCCCGCGCCTCGCGAGCGTGCCGCGCGCCCTGCCATGCCGGCCGTCACGCCGCGCCCCCGGGCCCGCTCGGCCGCTCGCCGCGCGTCCGTGCCCAGCTGGGACGAGATCGTCTTCGGCCGCAAGGGCGACTGACCCCGGCCCGGCCCCGGCCGCGGGGCGGGCTCAGCGGTGCCAGGTGAGCAGCGGGACCTCCCGCTCGGCGCGCGTGGGCGCGCCGTGCTGGCCCACCATCTCGAAGGCGTGCGGGGGCACCCGCCGGCCGTCGTAGAGGGCAAGATCCCCGTGCACGGCGACGAGCAGATCCCCGATGCGGGCACGGACCCGGTCCTCGACGACGGCGCCGAACCAGCCGGCGTCGACGGCCTCGTCCCGCGTGAGCACCCACGCGTGCGCCCCGTAGCGCTCGGCCCAGGTGCGCCGCACCCTCTCGCGCACGTCCGGACCCGCGTCGGATCGGAAGTGCAGCTGCACGAGGCGGGGCTCCCCCGCGGTGTGCGCGATCCCCTCGAGCAGCGCGGGGTCGGCGAGCTCCCCGGCCTCGTCCAGGGCGGCGTAGTCCACGCGGCGCGACGGCGGCACGTCGACCATGCCGTGGTCGCCGGTGGCGAGCACCACCGTCCCGGCGGGCACGCGGTCCACCAGGCGCCGCACCGCCGCGTCGATCTCCTCGAGGGCGTGCAGCCACCGGTCCGAGCCCACGCCGTCCCGGTGGCCGGCCTTGTCCAGCTCGTTGACGTAGAAGTAGACGAGCGTGGGCACGCGGGCGTCCTTCAGCACGCGTTCGACGGCCTGGGCGCGGGCGATCAGGGCGCGGCCGGCCACGAACCGGCCGCCACGCAGCCCCGCCCGTGTCAGGGCCGAACGCTCGAAGGCGGGCAGCGAGACCGTGACGGCGTCCACGCCGGCCGCGGCGGCGCGCTCGAACACGGTGGGCTTCGGCTGCCACCCCACCGGGTCGGTGGCCTCGTCCCAGCCGCCCAGCTGGTTGATCACCACGTCCCGGTCCGGGTCGAGCACGTCGTAGCCGGCCACGCCGTGCTCCCCGACGTCCAGCCCGGTGCCCAGGCTCGTGAGGGACGCGGCCGTCGTGGTGGGCACGGCCGCCTCGAGGACGCGGCCGCCGTCGGCCATCGCCGAGCGCAGCGTGGGGGCGTGGCCGCCGAAGCGCTTCAGGAGGGACCGTCCGAGGCCGTCCACCAGGGCGACGACCACGCGGCGGCCCGCCGGGACCGCGAGCGCGTTCTCACAGCCCGGGACACCGAGGGCGGCCGCGGCGGAGGTCAGGACGGAGCGCAGGGCACGGTCGGCGGGGACCACGCCGTCGGGGAGGGCGGGCCCCGTCACGTGGTGGCCGCCAGGTGGGCGCGGCGCAGGGCCCGGGCGAAGGCCAGGGCGCCGTCGACGGCCCCCTGCCCGTCGGCGTCGGCGGCGACGCGGATCACGAGGTCCTCGCGGGTGGCGGTGCCGGTGTAGCCGTGGTCGAGGTCGCACTGGGGGTCGGCGCAGCCGGCGGGCTGCAGGTCCAGTCGCTGGCCTCCGGCCCACATCAGCCCGAGGGTCATCTCGGCCACGGGGTCGGACGGCCGGAAGCGGGCGGGGTCGGCGTGGCCGGTGGTCAGGACCACGGAGCCGAGGGCGCGGACCGGGACCATCTCGGTGGAGACCTGGGCGAGGACCGCCTGGCCGGCCGGGTCGGCGGCGTGGTCGTCGAGGTGGACGGCCAGCAGGGTGTCCCCGGCGAGCACGAGGGCCGTGATGTGCCGGTGGATCTCCTCGTAGTCGAAGTGCGTGTCCACGTGGACGAGGTGCGCGTCCGGGGTGCGGCCTTCGAGCTCGAGGGCGATGGCGTGCGCCACGAGGTCCGGGTAGAAGCCGGCGCGGACGAGTGAGGCGTCGAGGCCGCCGCTGCCGTCCAGGGTGCGGGCCTCGCGCTGCCGGCCCTCGGCCTCGGGGGCGTCGGGGCGGTGGTCGGGACGGCCTGGCTCGTGACTCCTGCGGAACGGGCTCATGTCCCCCATGCTACGGGTCCGGCGCCGGGCCGTCCGGGCCCGCTGTGGACGGCCCGGTCAGCGGCCGCGCAACGCGCGCCGGGCCGAGTCGGTGCGGCGGGCCGCGTTGGCGACGTGCACCTCGGCCTGCAGCACCGTCACGCCCTCGGGGGCGGCCAGCACGGGCGCGAAGCGCAGGCGGGCGACCTGCGGCAGGTCGTCCTTGAGGACGCTGACGCGGCCCACGAGGTCCTCCAGCGCGGCGAGGTCGACGGAGGGCACCCCGCCGGTGCCGCGCAGCTTCACGGCGGCGCGGGGGGCGCGGACCATGCGGGCCACGTCCCGGTCCGTGAGCGGGGGCACGCGGTGCACCCAGTCCCCCAGCAGGTCCGTGGCGTCGCCGGCGATGCCGAAGGAGACCACGGGGCCCAGCAGCGGGTCCTCGAGCGCCGTGAGCATGCAGGCCTGGCCGGCGGGGGCCATGGCCTGGACCTCGAGCTCGCGCACGCCGAACGGCGCGAGCAGACGGCGCATGTGCTCGACGTTGCGGCGCAGGGAATCGGCGTCCACCACGTTCAGGCGGACGCCGCCCAGGTCGAGTCGGTGCCGCAGGTGGGGGTCCACGGCCTTGAGCGCCACGGGGAAGCCGAGCCGCTCGGCGGCCGCCACGGCCTCGTCGGCGGTCTCGAACCGGGCCGAGGGCAGCACGGTGATCCCGTAGTGGCCCAGCAGCGTCTCGGTCTCCTCGTCGGAGAGCCGGACGAGTTCGGTGCCCTCGGCAAGCGCGGCGGCCGCCTCCACGAGCTCCTCGGCCTCGTGCGGGTGCAGGCCGGTCGGCTCGAGCGGCTCGCCGACCTCCTGGCGGCGCCAGTGGACGTAGTCCGCGAGCGCGCCGAGCACGGTCATGGCCTGCTGCGGCGACGGGTAGAAGGGCAGGCCGGGCTGCAGGGAGCCGGGCTCGGCGTCGTCACCCACGGGCCCGGTGGCGCCGAGCGTGGCGCCGCGGTAGCGCGGGGAGACGACGTCGGTCAGGCAGCCGAGCACGGGGATGCGGGCGTCCCGGGTCGCGTCCGCGAGGGCGTGGGCCAGCCGCTCCGGCTCGTCGTCCGCCTGGTGCAGGCCGAGGCGGGCCAGCACCACGACGGCGTCGGCCTGCTCGTGGCGGACGGCGTCCCGGACGGCGGAGACCAGCGTCTCGGCGGGCGGGGCGATGCCCTGTTCGCTGCCGACGAGGCCGACGGTGGCCGTGACCTCCAGCCCGGCCTCGGCCGCGGCGTCGCGGCCCAGCCGGTCCAGGGCGAGCGAGTCGGCCACGAGGACGACGCGGTGGCCCGTGGGCAGCGGCTGGCTGGCCACGGCCATGAGGATGTCGAGCATGGCCTCGTGCGTGTGGGCCTCGAGCACGCCGGTCTGGTCGAGCATCGAGTCCACGGCGCCCTCGGGGGCCTGGGTGGTGCGGGTCTCGTGGCCCGGGGGCAGGAAGCGCCCGGTGACGTCGGAGCGGACCACCACGACGGGCTTGGTGCGGGAGAGCCGCCGGGCGATGCGGGAGAACTTGCGCGGGTTGCCGAACGACTCGAGGTACACGCCGACGGCGGCGGTGTGGGGGTCCGCCTCGAAGAACTGCATGGCGTCGTTGCCCGAGACGTCCGCACGGTTGCCGGCGCTGATCGAGGTGGAGATCCCCACCCCGCGGCGCTTGACGCCGGCGGAGACCATGGCGCCGACGGCGCCGGACTGGCTGAACAGGCCGACGGGGCCGCGCTGGGCCAGGCCCGGGGACGGGGAGGCGTTGAGGCGGATCGCGGGGTCGGTGCGGACCAGGCCGGCCGAGGCCGGGCCGATCACACGCATGCCGTGGGCGCGGGCGCGGGAGACCAGGCGGCGCTGGGCCTCGAGCCCCTCGGCGCCGGCGTCGGCGTAGCCCGAGGTGAGGACCACGAGGCCCTGGGCCCCGGCCGCGGCGGCCTCGGGGATGAGGGCCTCGACCTCGTCGGCGGGCACGGCGACGACGACGAGGTCGACCGGCTCGCCGATGTCGGCCAGGGAGCGGTGGGCGGTGAGGCCCTGGACGTCCTCGGCGGCGCGGTTCACGGCGTGGACGGCTCCCGTGAAGCCCGCCTCGAGGACGTGGCGCAGCACGAGCGAGCCGACGGCCTGCGGATCGCGGGAGGCGCCGACGACGGCCACGGACGCGGGCTCGACCAGCTCGGCGACGCTGCGGGACTCGGCGCGGTGCTCGCGGGACTCGACGACGGCGCGCCACCGGGCGGTGGGGTCGATGGGGAACTCGACGGCCACGACGCCGTCCTCGAACCGGCGGGTCACCTCGAAGCCGGACTCCTGGAACACCGAGAGCATCTTGCGGTTCTCGGGCAGGACCTCGGCGGTGAAGCGGCGGATGCCGTTCTCGCGGGCGGCCACGGCCAGGTGCTCCATGAGGATGGAGCCCAGCCCGCGGCCCTGCGCGGCGTCGGAGATGTTGAAGGCGACCTCCGCGGCGTCGGAGTCCCCGTAGCGGTCGTAGCGGCCCACGCCCAGCAGGCGGCCGCCCCGGGTGATCACGAACGCCACCCGGTCCCGGTGGTCCACGTGGGTGAACCGGTCCAGGTCCTTGGCGCTCAGCTCGGACTTGTACGTGAAGTAGCGCAGGTAGATGGAGTTCTCGGACTGCCCGGCGTGCATGCGCTGCAGCTCGGCGGCGTCCTCGGGCGAGATGGGCCGCAGGTGGGCCGTCGCACCGTCACGGAGCACCACATCGGCCTCCCAGTGGGAGGGATATCCGCGGACGGCTTCGGTCTCACCCATAGGATCACTGTAGACAATCCCCGACGCCGTGAGGACTCCCCGACCACCATGATGGCCCGTTCATCCCGTTCCCGCCCCGCCGAGCAGGACGCCCCGCGCCCGCTGCCGCTGGAGCAGGAGAACATCGTCGACGTCGACGTCTCCGAGGAGATGGAGGCGTCCTTCCTCGAGTACGCCTACTCGGTGATCTACTCGCGCGCCCTGCCGGACGCGCGCGACGGCCTCAAGCCGGTGCAGCGGCGCATCCTCTACATGATGGCCCGCATGGGCCTGCGCCCGGACCGCGGCCATGTGAAGTCCGCCCGGGTGGTAGGCGAGGTGATGGGCAAGCTGCACCCCCACGGCGACGCCGCGATCTACGACGCGATGGTCCGCCTCGCCCAGCCGTTCTCCCTGCGTCTGCCCGTGGTGGACGGGCACGGCAACTTCGGCTCGCTCGACGACGGCCCCGCGGCCCCGCGCTACACGGAGGCCCGCATGGCCCCGGCCGCCCTGGCGCTCACCGCGGACCTCGACGAGGGCACCGTGGACTTCGTCCCCAACTACGACAACCAGCTCCAGCAGCCGGCCGTGCTGCCCGCCGCCTACCCCAACCTGCTTGTCAACGGCACCACCGGCATCGCCGTCGGCATGGCCACGAACATGGCCCCGCACAACCTGCGCGAGGTCGTGGCGGGCGCGCGCCACCTGCTCGCGGACCCCGAGGCGGACCTCGAGGCGATCATGGCCCACATCCCCGGCCCCGACCTCCCCTCGGGCGGCCGGATCGTGGGGCTCGACGGCGTCCGCGACGCCTACGCGACCGGCCGCGGCACGTTCCGCATGCGAGCCGCTGTCGCCGTGGAGCAGGTCTCCGCGCGTCGCACCGGCCTGGTCGTCACCGAGCTGCCGTACGGCGTGGGCCCCGAGAAGGTCATCGAGCGGATCAAGGCCGGCGTCGACGCGAAGAAGCTCAGCGGCATCGCCGACGTCGTGGACCTGACGGACCGCAAGAACGGGCTGCGCCTGCAGATCGAGCTCAAGTCCGGGTTCAACCCCCAGGCCGTGCTGGCCGCCCTGTACCGGCACACCCCGCTCGAGGAGACGTTCGGGATCAACAACGTCGCGCTCGTCGACGGGCAGCCGCAGACCCTGGGCCTGCTGCCCCTGCTGCGGGTCTACGTGGACCACCGTCTGGACGTGGTGCGGCGCCGCACGGGGCACCGCCTCGGCAAGCACCGCGATCGTCTCCACCTCGTCGAGGGCCTGCTGCTGGCGCTCGTGGACATCGACGAGGTCATCGAGATCATCCGTTCCTCGGACGACACCGCGGCCGCGCGCACCCGCCTCATGGGCGTCTTCGACCTCACCCAGGTGCAGGCCGACCACATCCTGGAGCTGCGGCTGCGCCAGCTGACGAAGTTCTCCCGCATCGAGCTGGAGGCCGAGCGCGACGAGCTGCAGGCCGCGATCGCCGAGCTCGAGGCGATCCTCGCCTCCGACGCGCGGCTGCGCGAGGTGGTCTCGGCCGAGCTGCAGGCCGTGGCCGACGAGCACGGCGACGACCGGCGCACGGTCCTGCTCGAGGCCGAGACCGCCGCGGCCCCCGCCGCCGGGCCCGCACCGTCCGGGCCCACCCCCGCCGGCGCCGCGGAGGCCGGGGCGGACCTGATGGTCCCCGACACGGCGTGCTGGGCCCTGCTCTCCACCTCCGGACGCCTGCTGCGCACCGCGGACCGCACGCCGATCGCCCCGCAGGGCCGGCGCCGCAAGCACGACGCCTTCACCTCCGTGGTCCCGACGACGGCCCGCGGCGAGATCGGGGCCCTCACCTCCGCCGGCGCGCTGCACCGCCTCCAGGCGGTCGACCTGCCGGCGGCCGGCGAGCCGTCCGCGGCCCCCGCGATGACCGCGGCCGTCCCCGTCGCGGAGCTGGTGCCCCTGGCCAAGGGCGAGACGCTCGTGGCCCTGGTCCCCCTGGACGCCGTCCTGGCGCTGGGCACCGCCCACGGGGTCGTCAAGCGCGTCCGGCCGGAATGGCCCCTGAACCGCCAGGTCGTCGACGCCGTCGCCCTGAAGGACGGCGACGCGGTGGTCGGCGCCGCCCCCGCCCCGGACGAGGCCGACCAGCTCGTCTTCCTCACCCGCACCGGCCAGCTGCTGCGCTACGCCGCCTCCGCCGTGCGCCCCCAGGGCCCGGCCGGCGGCGGTGTCGCGGGCATCCGGCTGGCCGCCGGGGACACGGTGCTCGCGTTCGGGGTGGCCCCCGCCGCCTCCCTCACCGAGACCGGTGCGGACGCCGCGGCCCACCCGCGGCCCGCCGTCGTGGTGACCGTGACGGACGGCGAGGCGGACGTGCTCGGCTCCGCCCCGGGCTCCGTCAAGGTCACCCCGCTCGGGGAGTATCCGGCCAAGGGCCGCGGCACCGGCGGCGTGCGCGCCCACCGGCTGCTCAAGGGCGAGAGCGGCCTCGAGCTCGGCTGGATCGGCGCCGCGCCCGCGCTCGCGGCCTCCCGGGCCGGCGTGGCCCGCGCGCTGCCGATCGAGTATGGGCGCCGGGACGGCTCGGGCGTGCCCGTGGACCAGCGCATCGAGGCCGTCGGCGCCGGCGCCTCCCCCGAACTCGTCTCGGCCCCGCCCGCCGAGGACGACGCCGTGGCCGTGTCCGCGGACTGATCAGGGGCCTTAGCGGCCGATCCGCACCGGGACGTCGCCGTCCTCCAACAGCCTGCCGTCATGGGTGACGACCACGACGATCCTGTCCGTCAGGGCCTGGCGCAGATCCCTCATGAGGGCGCGTGCCTCGTCGGCGTCCACGTGTGCGGTCGGCTCGTCCAGCAGCACGACATCGGCGCGGGCCACGAGTGCCCGGGCCACGGCCAGGCGTTGACGCTGCCCGCCTGAGAGCCGCTGCCCGCCTGGGCCGACGCGCGTGTCCAGGCCCTGCGGTGCGGCGGCCAGCCACGGACCCAGTCCCACCAGCTCGAGCACGGCGGTGAGCTCTGCGTCGGACGGGGCGTCCGCGACGCCGCGGGCCAGGGCGAGATTGCCGCGCGCCGTGGAGTCGAAGATCAGGGCGTCCTGCGGGGTCCAGGCGACCCGGGCCAGCGCCGTCGCGTCCGGGCGGGCCGGGTCCGACTGGGGCGTCGGGGGCGAGGTCCCGAGCGTGTACCGGCCGGCGGTCAGGGGCAGGAAGCCCAGCAGCACGGCCAGCAGGGTCGACTTCCCGGACCCGGAGGGCCCGGTGACGACGGCGACGTCCCCGGGGGCCAGGTCGAGCTCCAGGTCGGTCCACAGCGGGGCCGCACCGGGGTGGGCGAAGGCGGCCTCCGACAGACGCAGGCGACACACCGGCCCCTCCGGCGGCGCCGCCGATTCTGCGGCCTCCGCCGGCTCAGGCGGCGCCGCGGCAGCTCCGCCCTCCTCCGGGCCGAGCAGCTCGCCGGTCGCCCGCGCCCGATCCGCCAGGGTGCCCCAGTGCTGGGCGGCGGCGGCCAGCGCCCCATAGGGCTCGGCCCAGGAGAGTGCGAGCAGCACCACCAGGGCCGCGACCGGCGCTGAGGTGCCGGTGTGGGCCGCCGCGGCCGCCGCGGCCACCGCGATCCCCCCGGAGGCCGCGACCGCCAGCGCCCGGCCCCCGCCGGCGGCCCACGCGGCCCGACGGCGGGGACGCTGCAGCCGGTCGTCCAGCACCGCCAGTCCCCTCAGCGCAGGCTCGGTCAGCCCCAGCCCGCGCAGGTCCCCGGCCGCGTTCAGCACGGCGGCCACACGGTCGACGAGCGCGCCCTGCCCGCGCACCTGGGCCGCGGTCTGGCGGCGGTCCAGGACGGCGACCAGCGCGGGGATCACCACCAGGGCGACCGCCCCGGGCACCAGGGCCACGACCGCCAGCTCCGGGGCCAACGCCCAGGTCAGGGCGGCGGTGGCCAGCCAGGCGAGCAGGGCCGCCGGGGCAGGCACGAGCACCCGGGGCACCGCGTCCCGAAAGGCGTCCACGTCCGAGACCAACAGGGACAGGGCGCCGTCGGTCCGGCCCACCCGCCCCCACAGCCGGGGTTGACGGCCCAGCGCGTCCCACAGGCGCAGCCGCAGCTCCGTGGCCCAGCCGAACACGGCGTCGTGGGTGGTCAGCCGGTCCAGGTAGCGGAACACGGCCCGGGACAGGCCGAACCCGCGCACCAGCACGATCACGGCCAGCAGGTAGAGCACCGGCGGCCGCGTCGAGGCGGTGACGATCAGCCAGCCGGACAGTGCCGCCAGCAGTGCCGCGGACACGTGGGTCCCGGCGGCCCAGCCGATGCCGGCCCAGAGCTTCGGTTGCCGCCACGGCAGCAGCCGCAGTCCGGCCCGCAGCGAGACCTGTCGCGGGGTGACCGGCTCCGGCCGCGCACGCCCCTGGGCGGCGGCGACCGGCATAGCCGTGGCCGGGGATCCGGCGGTCGGACCGGCGCCGGGGGCCAGCCGGACGAGGGCGTCGGCGGCCGTCAGCAGGGTGGGATCGTGGGAGGCGGCCAGCACGGTGCACTGCGGCGTGCTCAGCCCGGGCACCGCACCGGAGGGCAAGGCCGCGAGGGTCTCGACGACGACGGCGGCGACGGCGCCGTCCAGGTGGGCGGTGGGCTCGTCCAGGAGTACGAGCCACGGGCCGGTCCCGTCCGCGGCGTGCAGGCGGGCCAGGAGGCGGGCGACCGCGACCCGCCGGCACTCCCCCGGACTCAGATCGGCCGGGTCCCGCTCCTGGAGACCCTCGAGCGCCACGGCGGCCAGCACGGCGGAGCGAACGGGACCGGGCAGCGCACCCCCGGCGGCCAGGTCCAGTTCGCCGGCGACCGTGCGCTCGGTCAGCACGGGGTGCTGCCCGATCCAGAGGGTGCGTTCCGTGTCGACTCCGGCGACCCGGCCGGTGGCCTCGGCGGCGTCCTGGCGCAGCAGGCCGGCCAGCAGACGCAGGACGGTGGACTTGCCGGTGCCGGAGGGCCCGGCCAGCGCGGTCAGGCGACCCGGGAGCGCGCTGAGGTCGAGCCCCCCGAGCACCTGCCGTCCGGCCAGCCGAACGCTCAGGTCCCGAATCACGACGCCGCCGTCCCGGTCCGGCCCGGAGGCCGGCGCGAGCGTCTCGAGCACGGGAGCCGGGACGGGGGCGTCGGCCGCGGCCCGGGCGCGGGACTCGGCCTCGCGGCCGTCCTCGGAGGCGTGGTAGGCCGCGCCGACCTCGCGCAGCGGCAGGTAGACCTCGGCGGCGAGGATGAGGACCACCAGGCCGTCGAGAAGCGTCATCTGCCCGTTCACCAGGCGCAGTCCGATGAACACCGCCATGACGGCCACGGACAGGGAGGCGATCAGCTCGAGGGCGAGGCCGGAGAGGAATGCGGTGCGCAGCGTGACCATCGTGGCCGCGTGGTGCCGCTGGGAGACCTCCTGCAGAGCGCGGCGCTGGACGCCGGCCCGGTGGAGTCCGACGAGCACCGGCAGGCCGCGGGCGAGCTCCAGCAGGTGCCCGGCCAGCCGGTTGAGCCCGTCCTGGGCTGCGTCGATGCGCTCCTGGGTGTGGCGGCCCACCAGGATCATGAACAGGGGAACCAGTGGCAGGGTGATGGCGGCCACCACGGCGGAGACGAGGTCGTGGGTGAGGATCCACACGCCCAGGGCCGCCGGGACCACGGCGGTGGCGGCCAGCGCGGGCAGGGCTTCGGTGTAGTGGTCGTCCAGGCTCTTCAGGCCGTGGGTGACCAGGACGGCATCGGCGCCGGAACGGGGGCGTCCGCCGTCGGCGGCGGCCAGCCGTTGGGCGACGACGGCGGCCCGCACCTGCTGCTGGGCCCCCAGCGCGGCACGGCGGCCCACCACGCGCTGCCCCGCCTCCGCCAGGGCACGCAGGGCCACCCCGGCCGCCCCGAGCAGCACGGGGCCACTCAGGGTCTGCGCGGCGGGCACAGGGCCCACGGGGGCCGGCGGGTGGAACAGCAGCTCCAGCAGCCGGGCGGAGTCCTCGGGGTCCAGGGTCATCGCCAGGCCGGTGATCAGCCGGGCCAGGGATTCGGCGAGCAGGATCCAGCCGAGCGCGCGCAGCACGGCAAGGGCCAGCAGGGCCGGCAGGGCGCGACGTGCCGCCGGGGTCATCGGGGGCCGGGCCCGACGGGTCCTGCCCGGATGCGGCCCGGCCGCCGAGGCGGAGCGCTCGACGGCCGGGGCGGCGGGGCGGCTGGGGCTCACAGCGGCTCCACCAGGTGGGCCTCCGGGATGTGGGTGTCGGCCAGACGGCGGCGGAACATCCAGTAGGACCACCCCGTGTAGGCCAGCACGATGGGCACGAAGATCAGGGAGATCACGGCCATCAGGCCCAGGGTGTAGGGACCGGAGGAGGCCAGCTGAGCGGTGAGGCTGAACTGCGGGTCCACCGTGGAGGGCAGCACCACCGGGTACTGGGTGACCATGAGCGCCGTCCACGCCAGCACCAGAAAGAGCGTCAGGGACGTGAAGGCCAGGCCCTCGCGGCCGGCCCGGGCGGCCACCACCGACGCGGCCACCGCCACGACGGCCAGCACCAGCAGCGCCCAGGTCCACGGCCGGTCGCCGCGGGCCACCACGAGCCCGGCCCAGACCAGCAGCGGCAGCACGGCCAGCGGGGTCCACGTGGACAGGAAGCGGGCCGCCGACCGGCGGGGGACGCCGTCGGTCTTCAGACCGATGAACGCCCACGCCTGCGCGAGGGAGAAGCCCACCACGGCCAGACCACCGAGCAGGGCCGGGCCGGTGACCCACACGAAGGGGCCGCCCACCCGGTCCCCGTTGGCATCCAGCGGCAGGCCGGTCGTGGTCAGCACGAGCAGCACGCCGGCCATGAAGGCCGCCAGGAAGGAGCCGATGCCCAGGGTCCAGGTCCAGATCTCCCGGCCGGCGTCGGTGGCGGCCTTGCCGCGGTACTCGATGGACACCGCCCGCAGGATCAGACCGAACAGCATCACGAGCATCGGCAGGTACAGGGTGGAGAACACCGCCGCGTACCAGAACGGGAAGGCCGCGAACATGGCTCCGACGGCGGTGATCAGCCACACCTCGTTGCCCTCCCAGACGGGGCCGATGATGTTCAGCAGCACCCGGCGTCGTGGCTCGTCCCGCGCCCAGAAGCGCACGAGCATGCCGACCCCGAGGTCGAAGCCCTCGAGGGCCAGGTAGCCGAGCCAGAGCACGGCGATGATGACGTACCAGTAGACGGGAAGGATCTCAGCCATGGTCGTGCTGTCCTCTCTGCGGGCGGGTCAGTAGGCGAACGCGAGCACGTCGTCGCGGTCGCGCTCCTGCTCGTCGGAGTGCTCGGCGGCGGTGAGCTCCGGCATGGCGGCCGGGACGCCGCCGCGGACGAACCGGGTCAGCAGGAAGACCTCGACGCCCAGCAGCACCGCGTAGATCCCGACCAGGACGATCAGGGACACCAGGACCTCCTCACCCGTGACCCCGGGCGAGACGGCGGCGGCGGTGAACATGTACACCTGATCCACGCCCATCGCCGGGTTCGGGTACACCACGAACGGCTGCCGGCCCATCTCGGTGAACACCCAGCCGGTCATGTTCGCCGCGAACGGCGCGCCGATCGAGGCCACGGCCAGGCGCATCCAGCCGCGGGAGGCCGGGACGGTGCCGCGGCGGGAGAACCACAGCGCGCCCAGTGCCGCGAGCGCACCGAGTCCGCCGAAGAGGATCATGAGCCGGAAGCCCCAGTAGGTGACCTCCATCAGCGGCAGATAGGAGATCTCGCTGCCGGCGCGGTCGCCGTAGAGCTCGGAGTCGGGCAGGTGCGTGCCGTACTTCTGCTCGAACTCCGGCAGCAGGGTGTTGATGCCGCGCACCGGCGTGGTGAAGTCCTCGTACGCGAGGTAGGAGAGCAGGCCCGGCACCTCGATCACGCCCTGGACGTCCTCGCAGGTGGTCGCTCCACCCGAGCGCACATCGCCGAGGGTGAGCACGGAGAACGCGGTGCCGTCGTGGCAGGCGGCCTCCGCGGCGGCCATCTTGGTGGGCTGGAAGTGGATCATCTGCTGGGCCTGGGCATGGCCGGAGAATGCGGTGCCGACGAAGCCGATCAGGGCGACGGCCGCCCCGGCGCGCAGCGAGGTGAGCCAGACGCGGTGGTCGGTGCGGTCCCGGGCGGCGGTGCCGGCGTCGCCGACGACGACCAGGCCCGCCTCGTCCACGACGTCGATGCCGTCCCGGCGGCGCTTCCACAGGTGGTACCAGGCGATCCCCACGAGGAAGCCGCCGGCCACGGCCCAGGAGCCGAAGATGGTGTGCGGGTAGTGGGTGAGGACGATCGGGTTGGTCAGCACGGCGCCGAGGTCGTTGAGCACCGGGCGGCCGTCGACGACCTCATAGCCCACCGGGTGCTGCATGAAGCCGTTGGCCACCATGATGAAGTAGGCCGAGAGGTTGATCCCCAGCACCGCGCACCACAGGGCGGCCAGGTGGAGTCTGCGCGGGATCCGGTCCCAGCCGAAGATCCAGATGCCCAGGAACACCGATTCCAGGAAGAACGCGATGAGCGCCTCGAGGGCCAGCGGCGCCCCGAAGACGTCCCCGACGAACCGGGAGTACTCCGACCAGGCCATGCCGAACTGGAACTCCTGCACCAGCCCGGTGGCCACGCCCATGATGAAGTTGATCAGGAACAGCTTTCCCCAGAACTTCGTCATCCGCAGGTAGTGGTCCTTGCCCGTGGCGACCCAGAGGGTCTGCAGGACGGCGACGACGAGGCCGAGTCCGATGGTCAGCGGGACCATGAGGAAGTGGTAGACGGTGGTGATGCCGAACTGCCACCGTGCGAGTTCGAGGGGATCCACGAGGCTGCGCTCCTGAGACAGGCGTTCGACCGCGACAACGCGGTCGCTGGATACCACCACCCTAGTCAGTCGGACGTCTCAGTCGGACGTCGTGACATCGCCGGACGGCGCCGGGCCGACGACGCCCTGACCGTGTCCGCGGACTGGCCCGGCCCGGGGCGACCCTGTTCGCCTCGGGCCGATCGACGCCCCCGATGGGCGCCCCGCCCGACCCCTCCGATACAGTGGGCTGTCGTCTCACCGCAGGTGAGCGCCCCCTCCCCGACCCCCCGCAGATTGGTCCTGGTGACGAACGTGTCCGGCAACGCCAGCTACGAGTACTCCCGCGCCGCCCTCCTGGCGGTCACCGAGGTGGAGGCCCCCGTCGAAGTCACCTCGCAGGACCTCGACGACCAGCTGGCGGAGGTGCTCACCCGCCTGCGCCTGCCCGGCTCCCTCCTGGAGCGGGTGGCCGGTGTGCGCAGCCGACGGAACTGGGACGAGACCGAGGACTTCCAGGAGGCCGCCGCCCGCGCCGGCGTCGCGGCCCTGGAGCAGGCCGGCGTCCCCCGGGAGCGGGTGGGCCTGCTCGTGAACACGTCGGTCACCCGGGCCACGCTCGAGCCCTCCGTGGCCGTGCGGATCCACCACCTCATGGGGCTGCCGACCTCGGCCACCAACTTCGACATCACGAACGCGTGCCTCGGGTTCGTCAACGGCCTCATGCTCGCCTCCACCCTGGTGGACGCCGGCCAGATCGACTACGCGGTCGTGGTCGCCGCCGAGGACGCCTCGAAGGTGCAGGCCGCCACCGTGGCCAACCTGCACGCCGAGACCACGCACCGCGGCAACTTCATGGAGCAGTTCGCGTCCCTGACGCTGGGCTCCGGGGCCGCCGCCGCCGTCGTCGGCCGCATCGAGGACCATCCGGACGCCCACCGGATCGTCCGCGGGATCACCCGCGCCGGCACCGACCACCACGGCCTGTGCGTGGGCGACCACCACGGCATGTACACCGACTCCACCGCCCTGCTCAAGGACGGTCTCGAGCTCGTGATGGACGCGTGGCACGACGTCCCGGCGGAGTGGGCGTGGCCGGAGGCCGACCGGTTCATCACCCACCAGGTCTCGCAGATGCACACCGACGCGATCGCGGAGTCCGCCCACCTGGACCCGGCGCGCATCCCGACGACGTTCCCCACGCTGGGCAACGTCGGCCCGGCGTCGCTGCCCATCACCCTCGTGCGGGAGATGGACGCCCTGGAGGACGGGGACACGGTGGTCTGCCTGGGCGTGGGCTCGGGTCTGAACACCGCGATGCTCGAGATCGAATGGTGAGCTGAAGGAGCCAGAGCCATGCCCCAGATCCCCGCCGCCCCCGCCGCCCTGCCGCCGGCCGACCGACTGCCCGGCTGGGACCCGGCGTGGTCCCGCCTCGTGGAGATCCGCTCCGCCGCGGACCCGGAGGGGACCGTGCGGACGCTGCACGTGGCGGACACCGGTCCCGTGCTCGCGGCGGCCGGGGCGGAGATCGTCGGCACGATCGTGGCGTTGCACGGCAACCCGACGTGGTCCTGGCTGTGGCGGTCCCTGCTCGCGGAGACCGTGCGCCGGGCACGCCGGGGCATGGCCGCGTGGCGCGTCGTGGCGCCGGACCAGCTAGACATGGGCTTCTCCGAGCGCCTCGCGCACGCGGGCTCCCCGTCCGCCGCGTCGATGGGCCGTGCCGGCGACACCTACCGCACGCTGGGCGGCCGCATCGCCGACCTGGACGCCCTGCTGGCGGCTCTCGGGCTGCGCGACCTGGCAGCCACCGGCCACCCGCTGATCACGCTCGGCCACGACTGGGGCGGCGTCGTGTCCCTCGGCTGGGCGGCGCGTCATCCGGAGCTGGTGGCCGGCGTCGCGACCCTGAACACCGCGGTCCACCAGCCCGAGGGGGCGCCGATCCCCGCCCCGCTGCAGGCCGCCCTCGCCGGGCCCGTCCTGCCGGCCTCCACCGTCACCACGGACGCCTTCCTGTCCGTGACGACCTCCCTCGCCACCCCGGCCCTCGACCGCGAGACCCGGGCCGCCTACCACCTGCCCTACGACACGGCGGCCCGACGCGGCGGCGTCGGCGGCTTCGTCGCGGACATCCCGGCCGACCCCGGCCACGGCAGCCATCCCGAACTGCAGCGGGTGGGCGAGGACCTCGCCGCCCTGGGTCGCACCGACGTGCCCGCCCTCATCCTGTGGGGCGCCGACGACCCGGTCTTCCTGGACCGCTACCTCGACGACCTCCGCGACCGCCTGCCCCACGCGCGCGTGCACCGCTACGAGCAGGCGGGGCACCTGCTCGTGGACGACCGCGACATCACCGCGCCCCTGCTGCAGTGGGCCCAGCTGCTGCGCGGCGGCCAGCTCTCCGACCCCGCCTCGGGGCTGCCGGGCCCCGTCCCGCACGCCACCGCCGACGCGGCCGCCGACCCGGGCCTGGAGGTGGACCTCGGGGAGGAGCCCGGAGCCCGCGAGCCCGGCGTGGTCCGACTCTGGGACCACCTCCGCGACTGGGGCGCCCCCGGCTCGGACCACCGCGAGTACACCGCGCTGGTGGACATGGCCGGCGCCCAGGCCGGCCGCTCGCTCGTGGGCACCGCCCGCCGACCCGTGGCCGTCACCTGGGGCGAGCTGCAGGAGATGGTCTCGGCCATCGCCACCGGGCTGTGGGCCGCGGGCATGCGGCCGGGCGACCGGGTCGCCATGCTCGTGCCGCCGGGCCGGGACCTGTCGGCGGCCCTGTACGCCGTGCTGCGCGTGGGCGCCGTCGCCGTGGTGGCGGACCAGGGCCTCGGCGTCAAGGGCATGACCCGGGCGATGAAGTCGGCCCGCCCCCGCTGGATCATCGGCCGCACCCCCGGGCTGACGCTGGCCCGCGCCCAGTCCTGGCCGGGCACCCGGATCTCCGTGACCGAGCCGGGCGCCGCCCAGCGCCGCCTGCTCGACGTCTCCGACTCGCTCTACGCGATGGTCGACCGCCACCGCGACCCGGCCGCGGGCGACGCCGTCGACGAGCACGGCACCGTGCTGCCCGAGCCCGCCCTGGACGCGGACGCCGCGGTGCTGTTCACCTCCGGCTCCACGGGCCCGGCCAAGGGCGTCGTGTACACGCACGAGCGGCTGGGCCGCCTCGTGGCGCTGATCTCCCGCACCCTGGGCATCCGCCCGGGCGGCTCCCTGCTCGCCGGCTTCGCCCCGTTCGCGCTGCTCGGACCCGCCCTCGGCGCCGCGTCCGTCTCCCCGGACATGGACGTCACCCAGCCGGCCACCCTCACCGCGCAGAAGCTGGCCGACGCCGCGATCGCCGGGCAGTCGAGCGTGCTGTTCGCCTCCCCCGCCGCCCTGGCGAACGTGGTCGCGACCGCCGACGGCCTCGACGCGCCCCGGCGCGAGGCCCTCGACGCCGTGCGCCTCGTGCTCTCGGCCGGCGCCCCCGTGCACCCGCAGCTGATGCGGCAGGTCTCGGACCTGATGCCGAACGCCCGGGTCCACACGCCGTGGGGCATGACCGAGGGGCTGCTGCTCACGGACATCGACGGCGCCGAAGTGCAGCGCCTGCGCGCCGCCGACGACGAGGGCGTCTGCGTGGGCTCCGCGCTGCCCACGGTGTCCCTGGCCATCGCGCCGCTGCTCGAGGACGGCAGCGCCGAGGACGTCATCCTCGACCCCGCGCGGGGCCACGGCGTCCTCGGCGAGATCGTGGTCAGCGCCCCCCACCTGAAGGACCGCTACGACGCGCTCTGGCACACCGACCAGCAGAGCAAGCGCGACGGGCTGTGGCGGCGGGACGGCCGGGTCTGGCACCGCACCGCGGACGTCGGCCACTTCGACGCCGAGGGCCGCGTCTGGCTCGAGGGTCGGCTCCAGCACGTGATCACAACGCCCGAGGGCCCGGTCGGTCCGGGCGGGCCCGAGAAGACCGTCGACGCCCTCGGGCCGGTGCGGCGCAGCGCCGTCGTCGGCGTCGGGCCCCGGGGCACGCAGGCCGTGGTCGTCGTCGTGGAGGCGGCCGTGCCGGCCACGCGCCCGGCGCGGCGCCCGGGTCACCACCGGGACGGCCGGCCCAAGCAGGGCCTCGCCCCGACCGCGCTGGCCTCCGCCGTGCGCGCGGCCCTCGAGCCGCTGCCGGTGGCCGCGGTGCTCGTGGCCGATGAGATCCCCACGGACATCCGGCACAACTCCAAGATCGACCGCGCCCGGGTGGCCGACTGGGCGGAGGCCGTGCTCGCCGGCGGGAAGGTGGGTGCGCTGTGAGCGGCTTCGGCTACGACGTCGGCCTCGATGCCGCCGGCATGCCCGACCTCGTCGAGCGCCTCGAGTCGCGCCGCGTCCTGGTGACCGGCGCCTCGGGGCTGCTGGGCGCGGGCGTCGCCCGGGTGCTCGCCGATGCCGACAACGACGTGACCACCCTGCAGCGGCGTCCCTCGGGCGTGCCCGGTGCGCGGGACGTGCGCGGGTCGGTGACCGACCCGGCCGCCGTCGAGGAGGCCCTGACCGGCGCGGACACCGTGGTGCACGTGGCCGCGAAGGTGTCCGTGTCCGGCCCCAAGCACGAGTACGAGGCCGTGAACGTCGAGGGCACGCGCATCCTCCTGCACGCCGCGCAGCGGCACGGCGTGCGACGCTTCGTCCACGTCTCCTCCCCCTCCGTGGCGCACGCCGGCGACTCCATCGTCGGCGAGGGCGCCGGAGCCGCCAGCCCCGAGCACGCGCGCGGACCCTACGCCCGCACGAAGGCGGCCGGCGAGCGTCTGGCCCTGGCCGCCGACCGCGACGACTTCCGCGTCCTCGTGCTGCGCCCCCACCTGATGTGGGGGCCCGGGGACCTGCAGCTCACCGACCGGATCGTGCAGCGCGCGCGGGCCGGGCGGATGCCCGTGCTCGGCACGGGCGCTCCCCTGGTCGACACGCTGTACACGGCCAACGCCGTCGAAGCCGTGGTGGCGGCCGTGTCCGCGGCGGACGTGCACCACGGCGAGGCCCTCGTGGTGACCAACGGCGAGCCGCGACCGGTCGGCGAGCTGATCCGCCAGATCGCGCTGGCGGGCGGCGCCACGGAGCCCGAGCGCCGCGTCCCGGCGGGCCTGGCCCGGCGCGCCGGCGCCCTGATCGAGCGGGCGTGGGAGCGTGACCTGTTCGGGCTGCGGTCCCGGGGCGTGGGCTCCGACGACGGCGAGCCGCCGCTGACCGAGTTCCTCGCCGAGCAGCTCTCGACCGCCCACTGGTTCGACCAGCGTCGCACCCGTGAGGTCCTCGCGTGGACGCCGACCGTGAGCATCGACGAGGGCCTGCACCGCGTCGCGGCGTACTACCGCGACCGCTGACGTCCGCCGCGGTCGGCACGGGCGCCCGCCCAGGGCTTTCGTTCGGGAAACGGCGCGGGTCACGCCGCTTTCGTTCGGGAAACGGCGCGGGTCACGCCGCTTTCGTTCGGAGAACGGCGGCGGCCGCAGCGTCGTGCCGGGGGCCTGCGGCGCCGTCGTCTCGGTGCCCGCCGTTTCCCGAACGACGACGCTCCTGGGGCCGCCGTTTCCCGAACGAAAGTGGGGGGTCAGGCGTCGATGCGCTCGCGGTCCAGCTCGTCGGCATGGGAGACGATGAAGTCCTTGCGCGGGGCCACCGCGGAGCCCATGAGCAGGTCGAAGACGCGCTCGGCGGCCTCCACCTCGGCGATGTTCACGCGGCGGAGCATGCGGTGGCGCGGGTCCATCGTGGTCTCGGCCAGCTGGTCGGCGTCCATCTCGCCCAGGCCCTTGTAGCGCTGGATCGGCTCGCGGTACGAGCGACCCTCCCGCTCCAGGCGGGCGAGCGTCGCGTGCAGCTCCTGCTCCGAGTACGTGTAGATGACCTCGCGTTCCTTCACGCCGCGGGTCACCGCCTCGATCCGGTGCAGCGGCGGGACGGCCGCGTACACGCGCCCGGCCTCGACCATGGGCCGCATGTAGCGGAAGAAGAGCGTCAGCAGGAGGGTGCGGATGTGGGCACCGTCCACGTCCGCGTCCGTCATCAGCACGACCTTGCCGTAGCGGGCCGCGTCCAGGTCGAAGCTGCGCCCCGCGCCGCCCCCGACGACCTGGATCAGCGCCGCGCACTCGGCATTGGCCAGGATGTCCGAGACGGAGGCCTTCTGCACGTTCAGGATCTTGCCCCGGATCGGCAGCAGGGCCTGGAAGTCGGAGGACCGGGCCAGCTTGGCGGTGCCGAGCGCCGAGTCGCCCTCGACGATGAACAGCTCCGAGGAGGCGACGTCGTTGCTGCGGCAGTCCGCCAGCTTGGCCGGCATCGTCGAGGTCTCCAGGGCGTTCTTGCGCCGCTGGTTCTCCTTGTGGGTGCGCGCGGAGATGCGCGACTTCATCTCCGCGACGACCTTCTCCAGCAGCGTGTGCACCTGCTGCTTCTGGGCGCGGGCCGTGGAGGTGAGGCGGGCGGTCAGCTGCTTCTCCACCACCTGGGAGACGATCCGCCGCACCGCGGAGGTGCCGAGGATCTCCTTGGTCTGTCCCTCGAACTGCGGCTCGGCGAGCCGCACCGTCAGGACAGCGGTCATGCCGGCCAGCACGTCGTCCTTCTCCACCTTGTCCGACCCGGCCTTGAGCCGGCGCGCGTTGGCCTCGACCTGGGCGCGGAACACCTTCAGCAGTGCCGCCTCGAACCCGGACTGGTGGGTGCCCCCCTTGGGCGTGGCGATGATGTTCACGAAGGACCGGAAGACGGTGCCGTAGCCGACGTCCCAGCGCAGGGCGACGTCCACCTCGCACGTGCGCTGCACATCCTGCATGGAGGTGCGCCCGTCCTCGCCGAGCACCGGGACCCGCTCCTTGAAGGTGCCGGAGCCCTGGATCCGCCACACGTCCGTCACCGGGGTGGCGGGCGTGAGGTGCTCCACGAACTCGGAGATGCCGCCGTCGTACTGGAAGACCTCCTCGACCGGGCCGTCGGCGCCGGGCGTGCCGGGTCGGCGGCGCAGGTCCTTGACCGTGATCCGCAGGCCCGGGATCAGGTAGGCGGTCTGGCGCGCCCGCGCCTGGAGCTCCTCGGCGGAGAACGTCGCGTCCTTCACGAAGATCTGCTCGTCCGCCCAGTAGCGCACGCGCGTGCCGGTCTGCCCACGTTTGGCCTTCCCGACGACGTCCAGCGGCGAGGCGTCCGTGGACGGCTCGAACGGGGCGTCCGGCGACGGGCGCGACCCGTCCTGGAAGCGGCCCGGCTCCCCGCGCCGGAACGACATCTGATGGACCTTGCCCCCGCGCAGCACCTGCACGTCCAGGCGCGAGGACAGGGCGTTGACCACCGACGCGCCCACGCCGTGCAGGCCACCCGAGGCGGCGTAGGAACCGCCGCCGAACTTGCCGCCGGCGTGGAGCTTGGTGAACACCACCTCGACGCCGGACAGGCCGGTGCGCGGCTCCACGTCCACGGGGATGCCGCGCCCGTTGTCCTCGACCTCGACGGAGCCGTCCGGATGCAGGGTGATCTCGATCGACTGCCCGAAGCCGGCCAGGGCCTCGTCCACCGAGTTGTCGATGATCTCCCAGAGGCAGTGCATGAGGCCGCGGGAATCGGTGGAGCCGATGTACATGCCCGGCCGCTTGCGGACGGCCTCGAGCCCCTCCAGCACGGAGAGGTGGCGGGCGTTGTACTCGGTGTTCGCGGGCACGGGGGCGGGCCTTTCGGTGGACGACAGCGGCCGGTCCAGCCTACTCCGCGGGCCGGACACGCCGGGCTCCGCGCCGGACGTCGCGGGCCGCCCGGCTGGGCTCCTCGCGTACGCGGGTGGCGAAACGCGGGTGGAGGGCGGGCGCGCGGGGAAGTTCCCTGCCATCCTTGCTGTTCCATGGGACAAGAGGAGGACCGACCCGCCCCACCGGCGTCGTCGCCCTCCAGCCCCGAGAGACCCGAGGAGGACACCATGTCCATCACCGCCGTGGCCGAGCCGGCCGCCCTCACCCGTTCCGACCGCTGCGACCGCTGCGGCGCGCAGGCCTACGTCCGCGCCGTGCTGCACTCGGGCGGCGCCCTCCAGTTCTGCGCCCACCACGCCCGCGCCGTCGAGGACGCGCTGCGTCCCCAGGCCGCGCTGTGGCAGGACGAGACGGACCGCCTCACCGCCGGCGCCTGACGCGCCCGGCATGACGAAGGGCCGGACCCCCGCGGGGGTCCGGCCCTTCGTCATGCCGCTGCGACTCAGTCCAGGTAGTCCCGGAGCACCTGCGAGCGGGAGGGGTGACGCAGCTTGGACATGGTCTTCGACTCGATCTGGCGGATGCGCTCTCGTGTCACTCCGTAGACCTTGCCGATCTCGTCCAGCGTCTTGGGCTGGCCGTCGGTCAGGCCAAAGCGCATGGCGACGACACCGGCCTCGCGCTCGGAGAGCGTGTCCAGCACCGAGTGCAGCTGCTCCTGGAGCAGCGTGAAGGAGACGGCGTCCGCGGGCACGACGGCCTCGGAGTCCTCGATCAGGTCGCCGAACTCGGAGTCGCCGTCCTCGCCGAGCGGGGTGTGCAGGGAGATGGGCTCGCGGCCGTACTTCTGCACCTCCACGACCTTCTCCGGGGTCATGTCCAGCTCCTTGGCCAGCTCCTCCGGGGTGGGCTCGCGGCCGAGGTCCTGGAGCATCTGCCGTTGCACGCGGGCCAGCTTGTTGATGACCTCCACCATGTGCACCGGGATGCGGATGGTGCGGGCCTGGTCCGCCATGGCGCGGGTGATGGCCTGACGGATCCACCACGTGGCATACGTGGAGAACTTGAAGCCCTTGGTGTAGTCGAACTTCTCGACGGCGCGGATCAGGCCGAGGTTGCCCTCCTGGATGAGGTCCAGGAACAGCATGCCGCGACCGGTGTAGCGCTTGGCCAGGGAGACCACCAGACGCAGGTTGGCCTCGAGCAGGTGGTTCTTGGCCTTGCGCCCGTCCGCGATGATCAGCTGGATGTCCCGGCGCTCGCGGTAGTCGTCGGAGGCCTCGTGCTGCACGACGTGCTCGGCGTAGAGGCCGGCCTCGATGCGCATGGCCAGGTCCACCTCCTGCTCGGCGTTGAGCAGGGCGACCTTGCCGATCTGCTTCAGGTAGTCCTTCACCGGGTCCGCCGTGGCGCCCGCCACGACCACCTGCTGCACCGGGGCGTCGTCCTCGGAGTCGTCCATGACGAACGCGCCCTTGGACTGGGCCACCTTCTGGCCTGTGGCGGCCGTCGTGCCGGTCACGGCCTCCGCGTCCATCGCCGGACGCTCCGGAGCGTCCGAGCCGTCCGCGTCCTCATCATCAGAGTCTTCGGTGGCGGTCTCGTCCGCCACCACGTCCTCCTCGACGGCGTCCGCGGCCTCGGTGCGCTCGCGCGCCTGGACGAGCTCCTCGTCGTCCTCGGCCTGCTCGGCGGAGGCGGCGGACGCGGTGGCCTTCTTGCCCCCGGTCGTGGCGGTCTTCTTCGCGGCGGTGGTCTTGGCCGTGGCGGTGGTCTTGGCCGCGGTGGGCTTCCGGGGCGCCTTCTTCTTGGCCGTCGGCGTGGCAGCGGTCTTGGTCGCCGCCGACTTCGTCGCGGTCGTCCGCGTCGTGGCGCCCTTGGTCGTGGCGCTCTTCGTGGCTGCCGACTTCTTGGCTGCCGACTTCTTGGCTGCCGTGGAGCGGGTGCGCGTGGTCGTGGCCTCGGAGGCAGTGGTCTCCTTGCCGTCCTGCACACCGCTGGTCGTCGAAGTGGTCACTCGAGGCCTTTCCGTCTCGTCCGCGGCCACCCGCGGATCCTTGCAGTCCATAGACACGTGACCCTGTCAAGTCGCGGCCTCGGACGACCGACGTCGTCCGGGCCCGCCGACTGCAGGGTCCGTGAGTGCCAACGACGGCTGAGACCGATCTATTCCGCACCCGGGAAACGGGCTGCGGTCGGCCGTGCCGTCGTGAAGCCGCATCATTCTCTCATGGGCGGCCACCGTCGGGCCGCCACGCGGTGGCCGGGTCGGTCGCCCAGCCTGCGACGCACCCCGCGGCCACGATGCGTCGCAGGACGGAGACGAACGGGTCGCCGGGACTCAGCGCCGCCGCCGCGGTCAGGTGGGCGTCCGCGTCGGAGCCGTGGCCGCGGGCCCAGCCGACCCACCCGGCCAGCGCCAGGGCCTGCGCCGCCACAGCCGGCGTCGCGACGGGCACGAGCGCGCGCAGCCCCGCCCGCAGGGCGTCCAGCCGATCCCAGGCCGGCGCCCGGCCCGAGGCCGCGGTGAGGATCCGTTCCTCGTCCCCCGGATCCCCCGTGGCCGCGCCGGACGGCGCGGCGGCATGGAGCAGCAGGCCGTCGCGCCAGGCCGGACGCGTCAGCGGCGAGCCCAGCACGGCCGGTGCGGGCGCGCCGCGGTCACGAGCCGCGCCGGTCAGCACCGACTCCCACTGCGCCAGCCACGCGCGGCGTGCCGCGGGCGCGTCCTGCTCGGGAGGCCGCCACCGCGCGTCGTCGGCCCGGGCCGCCGCGGGACCGCGGCGCGGGACCGGGTCGGGCACTGCTGCACGGTCCCAGACCGAACCGCGGGTCATCAGGTGCAGGGACAGCGGCGCGGCTCGGGGGTCGAGCGGGCCCTCCTCGGCGACGCCGCTCCCCCACCAGGGGCGCGCCCGTCCCCGCGCGCACGTCCAGGCCGCGGTCAGGGGGCGACCCGCGGACGCCAGGGCGTCGTCGAGCGCCGCGGCCCAGCCGGGACGGGCGAGCGTGGCCCGGGCGCCGTCCGGCAGCGCGAGGCAGAGCGTCGCGTCCGCGGCTGCGTCCCGCCGGCACACCTCGGCCACGGCGCAGGCCCAGGCGCCGACGTCGACCTCCTCGGGAGGCAGGTCGACCCGCACCACGGCGCGCAGGCGCCCGTCGCGCAGGGTGAGGAGGACCAGGCTGCCCTCGGGCAACCGCCCGAGGGCGTGGCCGACGTGGGCGAGCAGGTCCTCCGGGCCGCGGGCCGGCAGGACGGGGACGTCGAGTGAGGTGGGGGCTTCCATGCCGCCACCCTGGCCGACCGGGCGCCCGCGGTGGGATCAGTCCCCGTCGCCGGTGGACGGACGGCCGGGTCCGTCCTCCTGTGCAGGAGCGGACCCGCCGCCGGCGTCCCGCGCGGCGAGGTACGCCTCGACGGCGGAGGCGAGTTCGTCGCCGTCGGGCAGGCCCTGCTCGGTCTCGAGCAACGACCGCTCCTGGTCCTCGGCGTTCTGGTCGTAGTTGCGCTCCAGGCCGGCGATCATCTGCTGGATCTCCCCGGACCCGGAGACCTGGCGCTCCAGCTCGGCCTCGATGTCCCGCGAGGCGTCTCGCAGGTCGTCCGAGGGCAGCATGAGCCCCATGGCGGCCCCCGCGTACTCGAGCGCGGCCACGGCCGCCTGGGGGAAGGACGCCTCGGCCACGTAGTGCGGCACATGGACGGTGTAGCCCGCCGTCGGCAGGTCCGCCTCCTCGGCGCGCAGCTCGAGCATCTGCAGCAGCCCCGCGACGATGTCCGCCTCCGGGCTCCAGGTGGACAGCCCCTCGACGGCGTCGGCGCGGGACCCGTGGGTCGTGACCCCGAGCCGCCGCGTGTGCGGCACGGGCAGCGGGGCCGCGTCGAGGAAGGTGAGCGAGTCCACCTCCCACTCCTGCGCGAGGCCGAGCACGGCCTCCGTCACCGCCTGCCACCGGAAGTCCGGCTCGGGGCCGGACAGCAGCAGGAAGGGGTGGCCGAGCAGGTCCTCGACCAGCTGCACCTCGAGCGCGGGCAGGCGCAGATCACGGTAGCGGTCCCGGTCGAACCGGAGCCGGGGACGCCGGGCGCGGTAGTCGAACATCGAGTCGACGTCGAAGGAGACGACGGTCCGATGGGTCAGGTGCTCGTGCAGCGCGGCCCGCACCTGCCGAGCGACCCGGCCCGCGTCCATGTGCCCGGTCAGGGCCACGAGCATGCCCAGGCCGGGGGGCACGGGCGCCCCCTCATGACGGGTGTACAGCGGCGCGGCGTCCTGCACGTCTCGTTCCCCTTCCGGTGGTCCGTCTGCGGGAGAGCCGTCCCCGCCGCCCGGATGGCGGCGGACGCGGATCCCTCCCTGTCCTCTGGCGTCAGTCAACCACGGCACGGCACCCTCCTATTCCGCGCCCGCGCGCCCTGGACGGGCGCGCGAGCCCTCTGGCTAGGATGACGCGGGACGGCCCGGCCCACCCCGCCGGGCGCATCCCCCACCCCCGGAAGAGAGGCCCGTCCGTGATCACCCTGGACCGCCCGACCCTGACCGCCCGCGCCCTGGAGGACTTGACCGCCTCCGCCCTCGTGGTGGGGGTGGGCACCGGCCCGGACGGCCCCGTGCTCCTGACGGACGCGCTGCCGGCCGAGGCGGCCACCGCCCTCGAGGCCTCGTTCGAGCTGCTGGGCGTGCGGGGCGCCGAGGACGAGGTCCATCGCCTGCCGGGCCTGGGCGGCGTGCCGGTGCCGCTGCTGGTCCTGGCCGGCGTCGGCGGTCTGGACGACGACGGCGAGGCCGCGGACGAGTCCCTGCGCCGCGCCGCCGGGGCTGCCGTGCGCTCCCTGGCCGGCACCGACGCCGTGGCCCTGGCCCTGCCGGCCGACACCCCGGCCCGACTGGCCGCCGTCGCCGAGGGCGCCGTCCTGGGCGCGTACGCCTTCACCGCCCAGAAGTCCGAGCGCGCCCGCGCCGAGACGGACACGTCCCGTCCCGTCCGCGAGGTCGAGGTCGTCACCCCGCTCGCCGCCGCGGACGCCGACCCCGTGCTGCGCCGGGCCGCCGTCGTGGGCGACGCGGTCTGCGCCGTGCGCGACCTGGTGAACACGGCCCCCTCGCACCTCTACCCGGCCACGTTCGCGGACGCCGTCGCGGAGGACCTCGCGGACTCGTCCGTGAGCGTGGACGTGTGGGACGAGGACCGCCTGCGCGCCGAGGGCTTCGGCGGCATCCTCGCGATCGGCCAGGGCTCCTCCCGCCCGCCGCGGCTCGTGCGCATCGAGCACGCGCCGGCCGACGCCGCCGCGCACATCGCGCTGGTGGGCAAGGGCATCACCTTCGACACGGGCGGCATCTCGCTGAAGCCCGCCGCCTCGATGATGACGATGAAGTCGGACATGGCCGGCGCCGCCACCGTCTTCGCCGTCGTGCGCGCCGCCGCGGCCCTGGACGTCCCTGTGAAGGTGACCGGCTGGCTGGCGCTGGCCGAGAACATGCCCTCGGGCACCGCCATCCGCCCGTCCGACGTCATCACGATGTACGGCGGCAAGACCGTGGAGGTCATGAACACGGACGCCGAGGGCCGCGTCGTCATGGCCGACGCCCTCGTGGCGGCCACCGACGAGCGACCCGACGCGGTGCTCGACGTGGCCACCCTCACCGGTGCCCAGCTGGTCGCCCTCGGCGTGCGCCACACGGGCGTCATGGGTGACGACGCGCTGCGCGACGAGGTCGTCGCCGCGGCCGACGCGGCCGGGGAGCTCGCGTGGGGCATGCCCCTGCCGGAGCAGCTGCGCGCCTCGCTCACTTCGCGCGTCGCGGACATCTCCAACATGGGCGACCGCTTCGGCGGCATGATGACCGCCGCCACCTTCCTGCGCGAATTCGTCGACGCCGGACGGTCGGAGGGCGACGCCGCCGCACGGACCCCCTGGGCCCACCTCGACATCGCCGGCCCCTCCTTCAACGAGTCGGCCGCGTACGGCTACACCCCGCAGGACGCCACCGGCGTGATGGTGCGGACCCTGGTGGGTCTCATCGAGGGGCGTGCCCGGTAAGGTTGGTCCCGATGTCCACCGCGTCCCCGGCCGCGCGGCCCGCCGCCGACGGCCGGGGGTGGCGGTGACGCACCACCACCACGATCCACCGACCCCAGCACCAAGGAGCAACACCGTGGCCGACAAGGCAACCGCTCAGGAATTCGACGTCCTCGTCCTCGGCGGTGGCTCCGCCGGGTACGCCGCAGCCCTGCGTTCCGTGCAGTACGGCAAGTCCGTCGCCCTCGTGGAGAAGTCCAAGGTCGGCGGCACCTGCCTGCACTGGGGCTGCATCCCCACGAAGGCCTACCTGCACGCCGCCGAGGTGGCCGATGAGACCCGCAACGCCGCCAAGTTCGGCGTCAACGCGACCCTCGAGTCCGTGGACATGGCGAAGGTGCGCGACTACAAGGACGGCATCGTCGCCGGCAAGCACAAGGGCCTGGCCGGCCTGCTGAAGATGCGCAAGGTCCAGGTCATCGAGGGCGAGGGCAAGCTCGTCTCGAAGAACGAGGTCGAGGTCGACGGCACCCGTTACACGGCGGAGAACATCGTGCTGGCCTCCGGCTCCGTGGCCAAGACCATGGGCCTGCCCATCTCCAAGAAGATCATGACCTCCACGGAGGCCCTCGAGCTGGACTACACCCCGAAGTCGGCCATCGTGCTCGGCGGCGGTGTCATCGGCTCCGAGTTCGCGTCCCTGTGGAACTCCTTCGGCGTCGACGTCACCATCATCGAGGGCCTGAAGACCCTGGTCCCCAACGAGGACCCGGCGATCATCAAGGTCCTCGAGCGCGAGTTCAAGAAGAAGGGCATCAAGACCAACCTGGGCACGTTCTTCGACAAGGTCGAGGAGACCGACTCGGGCGTCAAGGTGACCCTCGCGGACGGCAAGGAGTTCGAGGCCGAGGTCTGCCTCGTCGCCGTCGGCCGCGGCCCGAACACCGAGGGCCTCGGCTACGAGGAGCAGGGCGTCAAGATGGACCGCGGCTTCGTCCTCACCGACGAGCGTCTGCACACCGGCGTCGGCAGCATCTACGCCGTGGGCGACATCGTTCCCGGTCTGCAGCTGGCGCACCGCGGCTTCCAGCAGGGCATCTTCGTGGCCGAGGAGATCGCCGGCAACAAGCCGATGGTCGTCGAGGACATCAACATCCCGAAGGTCACCTTCACCGAGCCGGAGATCATGTCCGTGGGCTACACCCAGCCCAAGGCGGAGGAGAAGTTCGGCAAGGACAACGTCGAGGTCGCCGAGTACAACCTGGCCGGCAACGGCAAGTCCTCGATCCTCGGCACCGGCGGCATCATCAAGATGATCCGCCAGAAGAACGGCCCGATCGTGGGCGTGCACGGCATCGGCAAGCGCATCGGCGAGCAGATCGGCGAGGCGCAGCTCATCGTGAACTGGGAGGCCTACCCCGAGGACGTCGCCCAGTTCGTGCACGCGCACCCCACGCAGAACGAGGCCCTGGGCGAGGCCGCCATGGCCCTGTTCGGCCACCCGCTGCACAGCTGACCCACCGCACTGACCATCCCGGGCCCGTGCGTCGGGCCCACCTCGCAACCCCGGGTGGGCGCCCCCGGCGCCCACCCCTCATGAGGAGCATCGGAACCATGTCTGAAACCGTGAACCTGCCCGCCCTGGGCGAATCCGTCACCGAGGGCACCGTGACCCGCTGGCTCAAGGCCGTCGGCGACGAGGTCGCCGTCGACGAGCCCCTGGTGGAGGTCTCCACCGACAAGGTCGACACCGAGATCCCGTCCCCCGTGGCCGGCGTGCTCGAGGAGATCCTGGTCGAGGAGGACGACACGGTCGAGGTCGGCGCCCCGCTGGCCACGATCGGCGACGGCTCCGGCGGCGGCTCCGCCGACGCGTCGGAGGACGACGCCGCGGCCGAGGAGCCCGCCGTCGAGGAGGCGCAGCAGGACGACGCCCAGCAGGAGCCCTCAGGCGAGCCGGCCCCGGAGGAGCGCGCCTCCACCGACCAGGGCTCGGACGAGGCCCCGTCGGCCGGCGGCGAGGCCTCCGAGGTCACCCTGCCCGCGCTGGGCGAGTCCGTGACCGAGGGCACCGTGACCCGCTGGCTGAAGTCCGTCGGCGACGAGGTCGAGGTCGACGAGCCGCTGCTCGAGGTCTCCACCGACAAGGTCGACACCGAGATCCCCTCCCCCGTGGCGGGCACCCTCCTGGAGATCCGTGCGGAGGAGGACGACACCGTCGAGGTGGGCGCCGTCCTCGCGCTCGTCGGCTCCGGCTCCGCCGGCGGCGGCTCCGCCCCGTCGGAGGGCTCCTCCGGTCAGGACGAGGCGTCCGCCGAGGAGATCGAGGACAAGGCGACCGAGGCCGAGGCCCCCGAGGAGACCGAGGAGGCCGCCGAGGCCGCCGGCGCCGAGAAGTCGGAGAAGACGCCCGAGGCGTCCCCGTCCGAGGAGGCCTCCCGGCGCGAGTCCGCTGAGCGCGACTCCGCGCAGGCCGAGTCCGCCGAGGCGCCCTCCGCCACCGAGCCCGGCCAGGGCTACGTGACCCCGCTGGTGCGCCGCCTGGCCCACCAGAACAACGTGGACCTGTCCACGGTCCGCGGCACGGGCGTCGGCGGCCGCATCCGCAAGCAGGACGTGCTCGCCGCCGCGCTGGCCTCGCAGGCCGCCGCGGGCGGGTCCGAGGCTCCGGCCGAGCAGGCCTCCGAGGCTGCCGCCCCGTCGTCGGCCCCGGCCGCTGCGTCCGCCCCGGCCGCGAGCTCCTCCGTGGACCCCTCGGTCCGCGGCGAGGTGGAGAAGGCGCCGCGCATCCGCCAGGTCATCGCCCAGCGCATGCGCGAGTCCCTCGACCTGTCCACCCAGCTCACCCAGGTGCACGAGGTGGACGTCACCCGCATCGTGCAGCTGCGCAAGAAGGCCAAGGCCTCCTTCCAGCAGCAGGCCGGCGTGAACCTGACGTACCTGCCGTTCATCACCAAGGCGGTCGCCGAGGCCCTCAAGCAGCACCCCAAGCTGAACGCGTCGTTCTCCGAGGACAACGAGGAGATCACCTACCACGCGTCCGAGGACATCGCGATCGCCGTGGACACGGAGAAGGGGCTGCTGGTTCCCGTCATCAAGGACGCCGGCTCCCTGAACCTGACGGGCCTCGCCCAGAAGATCGCCGACGTGGCCGAGCGCACCCGCACGAACAAGATCTCGCCGGACGAGCTCTCGGGCGGCACGTTCTCGATCACGAACATCGGCTCCGTGGGCGCGCTGTTCGACACGCCGATCATCAACCAGCCGCAGGTCGCGATCCTGGGCACCGGTGCGATCGTGAAGCGCCCCATGGTGGTGACCGACGCGGACGGCAACGACTCGATCGCCATCCGCCACATGATGTACCTGTCCCTGACCTACGACCACCGCCTGGTGGACGGGGCCGACGCGGGCCGCTTCCTGACGACGCTGCGTCAGCGTCTCGAGGGCGGCGAGTTCGCCAACGAGCTGGGTCTCTGACGGAAAGGGAGAAGGACTGTGGATATCCTGCACAGCATCCTGGTGGCCGTGCACATCGTGTCCGCCGCAGCGATCGTGGGCGGTTGGTTCGCGCACTTCCGCAACCCGACCGTCACCACCTCGCAGTGGTGGGGCTCCGTGGGCATGATCGTCTCCGGCGTGGTGCTTTTCGGCCTCGCCATGAGCGGGGAGCCGAACCACATGAAGCTGGGCGTCAAGTTCCTGATCGGCGTCATCGTCTTCGTGGCCGCCCTGATCGGCCGCCGCAAGTCCAACCGCGGGGAGGTCGTGCCCACGGGCCTGGCCCACGCGGTGGGCGGTCTGGGCCTGGTGAACATCCTGGTCGCCGTCCTCTGGCAGTGATCAGCCCAGGCGGCTGACGCCGCACCACGCCGCGGGCCCCGGGGAGCTTCTCCCCGGGGCCCGCGGCGTCCCCCCGTCTGGACCGCCGGCCTCCGGCGCTGGATCCGGGCCCGGGGTCAGCGCGGATCGACGGTCTCGACCCGCCACGTCCGACCCGCCGCGCCGCCGTCCCGCCCCTCGGGGCCCTCTCCGTGGCCGCTGCGCAGGACCAGCACGACCTCCTCGGCCGTCGCCTCCCGATGCGCCGCCACGCGTCCCGCGCGGTCCAGCACGGTGTGGGCCGACGTCCGGAGCACGGCGTCGACACGCAGCGCGTCGTCCCCGGCCCGCCGGGCGGGTCCGGCCTGCTCCACCGTCACCTCGAGGCCGGAGAAGGCGAACCCCTCGTCCGTCAGCCGGCGCAGCAGATCCCGGTCGTTCTCCCACGCCGGTCCCCCGGGCACGGCGTAGGCGTCCAGTCGCGCAGGCTCCGGGTCGATGAGCGCGGCAGTCCGGGCGTGGCCGACCGCGGCCAGCGCCTCGCCCACGTCGACGGCGTCCTCCCCGGCGGCGTCCTCCCCGGGGGCACCCGCGTCCGGCACCCTCGCCGGCGTCCCGCTCTCCGGCGTCCCGTCCGCCGGGCGCGCCGCGTCCACCGAGGTGCCGGCCGGCACCGCGCCCGCCGGCTCCGGCGCCCCCTCCGTCGCGTCGCCCAGGGACGCCGGCCACCACAGCCCGGCGGTGCCGCCGCCGACGGCCAGCGCGGTGGCCAGCCCGGCGGCCACGAGGACGCCCCGGCGTGGCGCCGCCCCCCGTCGGCGCGCGAGCGCGCGCCGTCTCGGAGCCGCGCGTCGTCCCCGGCGTCGCCGCGTGGGCCCGGAGCCCGGCAGCACCGTGGGCAGCAGGTGCGCCACCTCGGCGGGGGCGGCCTCTCCCAGCGGGACCGGCTCGGGCCGGGCCGTCGCGTATACGGCTGCGGCGGCCTCCTCCGCGCTCGGCCGCGCCGCCGGGTCCGGGGAGAGCGCCGCATCGAGCAGCAGCGCGAGCTCGGGGGACGCTTCGGGGACCAGGACGGGCAGCGGCGCCCGATGCCCGGCGGCGCCCGGCGCCCGACCGGTGAGCGCGTACCAGCCCAGGGCGGCCCACGCATGGACGTCACTCGGCGCCCCCACCGCCGGAGACGCCCCCGGTTCCGCCCCGGCCCCCTCCACCGCGGCGAGCGCCTCGGGGGCCGCGAAGCCCGGCGTCGCCCCGGCCCCCGACGCCCCGCCGACCACCCGGGCGACGCCGAGGTCGGCGAGGGCCGGGCTGCCGTCGACGCCGAACAGGACGTTCGCCGGGGACACGTCGCCGTGCACCACCCCCTCGCGGTGCAGGCACGCGAGAGCCTGGGCGATCGGGACGAGCACGGTGACGGCCTGCCCCGGGCTCAGGGGTCCGACCCGCTGCACCATGTCCTGCAGCGTGCCGGCCGCGCGGTGCTCGGTGAGGACCCCGAGGCCCCGGTCCGTCTCCACCACGCCGAGCACGCGCAGCAGATGGGGATGCGCGACCCGTCCGGCCTGCGCCTCCGCCGCCAGGGCGTCCGGCGCCGCGCCGGCACGGGGCACCTTCAGGGCGGCCCGGACGCCCCGACCGTCCTCGACGAGCCAGACCTCCGCCTGGGCGCCCGCGCCGAGCAGCCGGACGGGTTCCCAGCCCGGGGCGCGCGGCGCAGCCGTGCCCGGCTCCGACGACCTCTCCGGTTCGGTCTCCGGCCCGCCGCCGACGCGTCCGGCCGCGCCGCCGTCCGCCTCGTCCCAGTCCCGCATCGGTCTCCCCTCTCCGCCGCGCCGTCCGTTCCAGCCCAGGGTGCCGCATGTCCCCGAGCGTCACGGCGGTTGTCCACAGGTCCGGGCCCGAGGACTACAGTGGACGTCATGCCCGAGACACCCCTGCCGCCCCTGCGCGTGCTCGGCCTGGCGCCCGACCTGGTGGACTACCACGCCGCCTGGGACGCCCAGCGCGCCCTGCACGCGGACGTCGTCGCCGGCCGCTCCGACGGCGAATTCCTCCTCCTGGAGCACGAAGCCGTCTACACGGCCGGTCGTCGCACCGAGGACGCCGAGCGCCCCACGGACGGCGCCCCCGTCGTGGACGTGGACCGCGGCGGCAAGATCACATGGCACGGGCCGGGCCAGCTGGTCGGCTACCCCGTGGTCCGGCTGCGCGACCGTGCCCACGTCAAGGACTACGTCTGGTTCCTCGAGGAGCTGCTGATCCGCACCGCCGCCGAGTTCGGCGTCACGGCCGTCCGCGTGGACGGGCGGGCAGGCATCTGGGTCCTCGCGGACCGGGACGACGACGGCACGGCCCGCCCGGACCGCAAGGTCGGCGCCATCGGCCTGTCCATCCACGACGGCGTCTCCATGCACGGCTTCGCGCTGAACTGCTCCAACTCCCTGGCCCCCTACGAGGGGATCATCGCGTGCGGCATCACGGACGCCGCCACCACCACCCTGTCGGTCGAGACGGGCCGGACCATCACGCCGGCCGACGTCGTCCCGGTGCTCACCCGTCATCTGGACGAGCTCGGGCCGGCGTACATCGCCGTCACCCCCACGGAAGGAATCCCCGCATGAGCCTCGCCCCCGAAGGCCGCCGCCTGCTGCGCGTGGAGGCGCGCAACGCCGAGGTGCCCGTCGAGCGCAAGCCCGAGTGGATCAAGGCCAAGGTCCACATGGGCCCCGAGTACATCGGCCTGAAGAACAAGGTCAAGTCCGCCGGCCTGCACACCGTGTGCGAGGAGGCCGGCTGCCCCAACATCTTCGAGTGCTGGGAGGACCGCGAGGCCACGTTCCTCATCGGCGGCGACATCTGCACCCGCCGGTGCGACTTCTGCGACATCACCTCCGGCAAGCCGCGTCCCCTGGACATGGAGGAGCCGCAGAAGGTCGCCGAGAACATCCGCGAGATGGACCTGCGGTACGCCACCGTCACGGGCGTGGCCCGTGACGACCAGAAGGACGGCGCGGCGTGGCTCTACGCGGAGACCATCCGCCGCATCCACGCGCTCAACCCGGGGACCGGCGTCGAGATCCTGCCGCCGGACTTCGGCGCGGTGCCGGAGCTCGTCCAGCAGGTGTTCGACGCGCGGCCCGAGGTGTTCGCGCACAACCTGGAGACGGTGCCGCGCATCTTCAAGCGCATCCGCCCGGCCTTCACATACGAGAAGTCCCTCAAGGTGCTCACGATGGCCAAGGCCGACGGGCTCGTCACCAAGTCCAACCTCATCCTGGGCATGGGCGAGGAGGACCACGAGATCGACCAGGCCCTGGTGGACCTGCACGAGGCCGGCTGCGACATCATCACCATCACGCAGTACGTGCGGCCCTCGAAGCTGCACCACCCCATCGACCGCTGGGTGAAGCCGCAGGAGTTCGTCCAGTGGTCCCAGCGCGCCGAGGAGATCGGCTTCCAGGGCGTCATGGCGGGCCCGCTGGTGCGCTCGTCGTACCGCGCGGGCAAGCTCTACGCGCAGGCCATGCAGCGCCTCGGCCGGACCCTGCCGGAGAACCTGGCGCACCTGGCCGGGGAGAAGACCGCCCGCCAGGAGGCCTCCGCCGTCGTCGCCCAGATGTCCTGAGCCGCCCGACTAGACTGGACCCCGTCATGACGAAGAACAGCCAGCCCCCCGCGTCCTCCTCCGGCTCCACCTCCGCCACGCTCAAGGAGGTCAAGGCCATGCAGCGCGAGCGTCGCCTCCGCGAGAAGGAGCAGGCGAAGGCCCAGCGCCGGGACAAGCGCGCCACGAAGGGCCCGGGCGTGATCTCCCAGCTCAAGCAGGCCTACGCCATGACCAAGGCGCACGACCCCAAGGTCGGACTGTGGATGCTGCTGGCCTTCCTGGGCGCCCTGGTCGTCGGCCTCGTCATCGGCTTCCTCCTGGACAACTGGATCACGTGGCTGCTCATCGCGATCCCGTTCGGTGTGCTCGCCGCCGTCGTCATCCTGAACCGGAAGGCGCGCCGCGCCGGGTTCGCCCAGCTCGAGGGCCGCCCCGGCGCCGCCGGCGCCGCGCTCTCCACGCTGGGCCGCGGCTGGATCGTGTCCGAGCAGCCGGCCGCCGTGAATCCGAAGACCCAGGACCTCGTCTACCGCGCCGTGGGCCGGCCGGGCGTCGTGCTGGTGACGGAGGGCCCCTCCCCCCGCGTCGCCGCGCTGGTGGTCAAGGAGGAGAAGGCCATGCGCCGCTTCCTGCCCGGCGTGCCCGTCACCGTGGTGGAGTCCGGCAACGGCCAGGGCCAGGTCCCGCTGCACGAGCTGCCCGGCACGCTCAAGGGCATGAAGAAGGCCCTCACGGCACAGGAGGTCCAGGCCGTGGACAAGCGCCTGACCGCGCTCAACACCAACCGACTGCCCATCCCCAAGGGCGTCGACCCGAACAAGGTGCGCCCGAGCCGCCGCGCGATGCGCGGCCGCTGAACCGGCCGCAGACGACAGGGGCGCCCCGCCGACGCACGGCGGGGCGCCCCTGTCGTGTGCGGGCGGGACGGTCACATGCGGATCTCGACGGTGTCCGCGAGCTTGTCGTGCATGCCGCGCCCGTCCGGCCCGACGACGACGGCCGGCAGCACGAGGCACAGCAGGGCCGTGCGCAGCAGGATCCGGAGCAGGCCGGCCGGGCGGCCGCCGACGCGGACGACCTGGATGCGGCACACGGCCTTGCCCACCGTGGTGGCCAGCAGGGTGAGACCGATCACGTGCATCGCGGCGAACACGAGGAGGGTGGCGATCGCGTCGGCGTCGAAGGCCAGCCACGAGATGCCCAGGGCGATGAACCAGTCGAGGACGAGGGCGCCCATGCGGCGGGCCGCCGTCGCCATGGAGGCCGGACCGCGCTCCGGCAGGCCGAGCAGGTCCCCCGGCCAGCGGCCGCCGGCGCGCCCCCCGCCGGGACCGTCCACCCAGCCGGCCAGATCGCGGCGCGTGATCAGCGGCTCCGCTCGGCCGGTCGTCTCGGTGCGGTCCTGGGGGTCGGGTGCTCTGCGTGCCACCCCACCAGCGTAGTGCGCGACCACGGCACGCGCGCCGGTCTGGCGGGGCCACGCCGGGCGCGTAGTATAGAGGCGTCCGCCGTCGCAGGCGTCGCCGCCACACACAGGAAGGCCAGGAGCGAACCATGTTCACCTCCCCCCAGGAAGTCCTCACGTACATCAGGGAAGAGGGGGTCGAGTTCGTCGACGTCCGCTTCACCGACCTCCCCGGGCTGCAGCACCACTTCAACGTGCCCGCCTCGAGTGTCGACGAAGACTTCTTCGTCACCGGCCAGCTCTTCGACGGCTCCTCCATCCGGGGCTTCGCCGGCATCGCCGAGTCCGACATGCAGCTCATCCCGGACGTCGCGACGGCCTTCGTGGACCCCTTCCGGGTCCGCAAGACCCTCACGATGAACTTCTCCATCGTGAACCCCCGCACCGGCGAGCCCTACCTGCGCGACCCGCGCGGCGTGGCCCAGCGCGCGGAGGCCTACCTGAGCTCCTCCGGCATCGCCGACACGGCGTTCTTCGCCCCCGAGGCCGAGTTCTTCATCTTCGAGGACGTCCGCTACGAGTCCTCCCCCCGCGGCTCGTTCTACGCCGTGGACTCGGACGAGGCCTGGTGGAACGCCTCCCGCGAGGACGAGGGCGGCAACCTGAGCCACAAGACCGGCCTCAAGGGCGGCTACTTCCCCGTCTCCCCCACGGACAAGCAGGCCGACCTGCGCGACGAGATCTGCGCCGTCCTCGCCGAGGTCGGGCTCACCGTGGAGCGCTCGCACCACGAGGTGGGCGCGCCCGGCCAGGCCGAGATCAACTACCGCTTCAACACGCTGACCCACTCGGCGGACGACCTGCAGAAGTTCAAGTACGTCGTCAAGAACGTCGCCAACATGTTCGGCAAGTCCGCGACCTTCATGCCCAAGCCCGTCTTCGGCGACAACGGCTCCGGCATGCACTGCCACCAGTCCCTGTGGAACGGCGGCGAGCCGCTGTTCTTCGACGAGAAGGGCTACGCGAACCTCTCGGACACCGCCCGCTGGTACATCGGCGGCCTGCTGAAGCACGCCTCCGCGGTCCTGGCCTTCACCAACCCCACGGTGAACTCCTACCGCCGCCTGGTGCCGGGCTTCGAGGCCCCCGTGAACATGGTTTACTCGCAGGGCAACCGCTCGGCGGGCATCCGCATCCCGATCACCGGCTCCAACCCGAAGGCCAAGCGCATCGAGTTCCGCGCCCCGGACGCCTCGGGCAACCCGTACCTCGCGTTCGCCGCGCAGCTGATGGCCGGCCTGGACGGCATCCGCAACCGCATCGAGCCGGCCGAGCCGATCGACAAGGACCTCTACGAGCTGCCGGCGGAGGAGGCCGCCGACATCCAGAAGGCACCCGCCACCCTGGACGAGGCCCTGAACGCCCTCGAGGAGGACCACGAGTTCCTCCTGGCCGGCGACGTGTTCACCGAAGAGCTGATCGAGACCTGGATCGCGTACAAGCGCGAGATGGAGATCGCCCCGCTGGCCCTGCGCCCGAACCCCTACGAGTTCGAGCTGTACTACTCGGTCTGATCCGCCCGCCGCGGCCCCGACGACGGCCGTTCGTCTCCCACGCCGGAGGCGGGCGGCCGTCGTCGTGCCCGGCCGCGGAATAGTCCGGGGCCGGTGGTCGCTGGATCTGTGGAGACCTCCGCCCGGCCGGGCGGCCCGCAGACCAGGAGCACCATGACCGAGCACACCGCCCCCACCCCCCTGCCGCTGTCCCTGCTGGACCTCGCCCTCGTCCGCGACGGCGCCCCGATGGGCGAAGCCTTCGCCGAATCCGTGGAGCAGGCCCGCGTCGCCGAGGCCGCCGGCTTCCGGCGCGTCTGGTACGCGGAGCACCACAACATGCCCTCCATCGCCTCCTCCGCCACGGCCGTACTCATCGCGCACGTGGCCGCCCACACCGACTCGATCCGCCTCGGCTCCGGCGGCGTCATGCTGCCCAACCACTCGCCGCTGGTGATCGCCGAGCAGTTCGGCACCCTGGCCGAGCTGCACCCCGGCCGCATCGACCTGGGCCTGGGTCGCGCCCCCGGCACCGACCAGCGGACGCTGCAGGCGCTGCGCCGAGATCCGTCGGCGGCCGAGCGCTTCCCGCAGGACGTGCTCGAGCTGCAGGGCTACCTCACCGGCCAGAGCCTGATCCCCGGCATCGACGCCTACCCCGGCAAGGGCACCAACGTGCCGCTGTACATCCTCGGCTCCTCGGCGTTCGGCGCCCAGCTGGCCGCGCAGCTCGGCCTGGGCTACGCGTTCGCGAGCCACTTCGCACCGCAGATGCTCGAGCATGCGGCGCGCCTGTACCGGGAGCACTTCGAGCCCTCCGAGGCCCTCGCGGAGCCGCACTTCATCGCGGCGGCCAACGTGATCGCCGCGGACACCGAGGAGGTGGCCGAGCGGGAGTGGCAGGCCGCGCAGCGGGCGCGCATCCGGATGATGCTCGGCCGGGGCCGCACCCTCACCGACGACGAGGTCGAGATGCTGCTGCACTCCCCCGCCGGTCAGCAGGTGCTCGGGATGCTCGAGTGCACGGCCGTGGGCACCGGCCCGACGACGGCGGCGTGGCTGCACGACTTCGCGGCGCGGGTCCAGGCGGACGAGCTGATCATCACGACGGCGGCCCAGGACGCCGGCGTGCGGCGACGCACCCTGGAGCTGCTCGGGGAGCACGTCGTGCGCGCCTGAGCCGGCGCTCGCGACACCGGAGCACGGCCGGCCCGCCACCCCGTCGAGGTGGCGGGCCGGCGTCGTTCAGAGCCCGTAGAACCGGGTCTCGAACACCTGACGGGCCAGGCGGGTCACCCGCAGGTAGCGCTCCTCGAGCTCCCCGCCGGCCGTGCCCACCCCGCTGAGGCGGGCCACGGCCTCGAGGTCGCGCATGTTCGTGGGCAGCACGTCCGAGACCTTGCCCGTCCACAGCAGCAGGGCGGCGCGGATCCGGGTGGCCAGCAGCCACGCCTCCTCCAGCACGGCGACCTCGGCCTCGGGCAGCAGCCCGTGCCGGGCGATCGCCCGCAGGGCCGGCAGCGTGCCGGTGACCCGCAGGTCCTCGACCTCTCCCGCGTGGCGCAGCTGCAGGGACTGCACCAGCCACTCCACGTCCGAGAGCCCGCCGCGGCCGAGCTTGACGTGCCGGGAGGGGTCCGCGCCGCGGGGCAGGCGCTCGGCCTCCACACGGGCCTTGATGCGCCGGATCTCCCGCGCGTCCGCGGTGGTCAGGTCCCCGGCGTAGCGGACCCCGTCGGCCCACCGCCGGAAGTCGGTGGCGAGGTCGTCGTCGCCGGCCAGGGGCCGGGCGCGCAGCAGCGCCTGACGCTCCCACACCTCCGCCCAGCGCCCGTAGTACTCCCGGTACGAGTCCAGGGTGCGCACGAGCGGCCCCTGGCGCCCCTCGGGGCGCAGGTCGGCGTCCACCTCGAGCGGCCGCTCGCCGGGCAGCGGCGGGGTCGCGGGGCGGTGCAGCAGGGACATCAGCGTCCGCACGACCTCCTCGGCCTGCTCGCGCGCCCGCCCCTCGTCGACGCCGGGGCGTGGCCGGTGCACGAACAGGGCGTCGAGGTCCGAGCCGTAGGTGATCTCCCGGCCGCCCTGGCGGCCCATGGCCACCACGAGCACGTCGGTGAGCGGGTCGGCGTCCCCGACGACGGCGCGCGAGGCCACGCGCAGGGCGCCGACGACGGTGATCTGGTCGATGTCCGACAGGGCCCCGGTGACGGCCTCGAGGTCCAGCAGCCCCGAGATGTCCGCCAGGGCCACGCGCAGGGTCTCGCTGCGGCGCACCTGCCGCACGTGGCGGACGGCGGCCGGGGCCTCCTGCGCGGCCACGCGGCGGTCGAGCCGCGCGTCGACCTGGCGCCAGAGCTGTATGGCGCCCCGGGGGTCGAGCTCCCGGTCGTCCCCCACCCAGGCCACGGCCTCGGGCGAGTGCTCGAGCAGGTCCCCCACGAACCGGGAGCCGGACAGGACCAGGCACAGCCGCCGGGCGGCGTCCGAGGAGTCGCGGAGCATCCGCAGATACCAGGCCGTGCCGCCCAGCGACTCGGAGAGCCGGCGGAAGGCGAGCAGGCCGCCGTCGGGGTCGGCGCCCCGCGCGAACCACCCGAGCATGGCCGGCAGCAGCTGCCGCTGGACCGCGGCCCGGCGCGAGACGCCCTGCGTGAGGGCCTCGATGTGCCGCAGGGCGCCCTGCGGGTCGCGGTAGCCCAGCGCCGCCAGGCGGTCGCGGACGGCCTCCGCGGACAGCCGCACGTCCTCGGCGGACAGGGCGGCCGTCGTCGACAGCAGCGGCCGGTAGAACACGGTCTCGTGGAGACCGCGCACGGCGCGGCGCACGCGCGTGAACTCGGCCTGGAGGTCCTCGCCGGTGGCGGGGCCCCGGTCGGCGGCGCCGCGCATCGACCGGGCGACGACGCGGCGGGCCTCCTCCTTGACCGGCATCAGGTGGGTGCGCCGCAGGTGCACGAGCTGGATGCGGTGCTCGAGGGTGCGCAGCCACCGGTAGTGCTCGTCGAACGCCCGCGCGTCTCGCGTGGTGACGTAGGAGGCGGCGTGCAGCGCCCGCACCGCGTCGAGCGTGCCGCGCACCCGCAGCGACTCGTCCGCACGGCCGTGCACGAGCTGGAGCAGCTGGGCCGTGAACTCGACGTCGCGCAGACCGCCGGGCCCGAGCTTGATCTCCCGCTCGCGCTCCGCGGGGGCGAGGGTGTCCAGGACCCGGGCGCGCATGGCCCGGACGGACTCGACGAACCCGTCGCGCGCGGAGGACTCCCACACCCGGGGCCAGATTTCCGCGATGTAGCGCTCGCCGAGCTGTGGCGAGCCCGCGATCGGGCGGGCCTTGAGCAGGGCCTGGAACTCCCAGCCGTGGGCCCAGCGGCGGTAGTACTCGGCGTGGGACTCCACGGTGCGGCTCAGGGCGCCGTCCTTGCCCTCGGGACGCAGGTTGGCGTCGACTTCCCACAGTCCCGGCTCGGGGGCCGCACCCTGGATCACGCGGCCGATGCCCGCGGCCAGCTCGGCCGCGAGCGCGGCGGCGCGCGGCCCGTCCGGGACCTGGGCGTCGGGGTCCGCGCCGTCCGCGGCCTCGCGGACGGCGTGGGCGAACACGACGTCCACGTCCGAGACGTAGTTGAGCTCGCCGGCGCCGCACTTGCCCATGCCGATCACGGCGAGGTCCAGGCGGTCCACCACGGGGCCCTCCCGCTCGGTGAGGACGGCCCGTGAGACGGCGAGCGCCGCGTCCACGGCGGCGCCGGCCAGGTCCGCGAGCCAGCGGCCCACCGAGGGCATGGCCGCCGTGGGCTCGGCGGAGTCGAGGTCGCGCAGGGCGATCGCGGCCAGCTGGCGGCGGTAGGCGCGGCGCAGGGCGACGGCGGCGTCCTTGCCGGTGACGGCCGCGAGGGGGCGGTCGGCGTCCGGGTCGGCGCCCACCGAGTCCAGGAGCAGGCGGCGCAGGGCGGCGGACGCATCACCCCAGGGCTCGCCGGCGGTCGGGTCGGGCTGGGCGAGGGCGGGCGCGGTGGCGGCGGCCGCGTCCGGGTCGAGGACGAGGTCCAGGTGCTCGGGACGGCGGATGAGGAACTCGCCGAGGGCCTCGGAGGCGCCGAGCAGCCGCAGCAGGCGGGCCGTCGTCCCGGGGTCCCGGAGGGCGTGGTGGACGCGGGGCTCGCGCTCGGCCAGGCGCACCCACAGCAGCAGGGCCCGGTCGGGATCGGCGGCGTGGCCGAGGAGCTCGACGAGGGGACGCACGTCCACGCCCTCGAACTCGGGCGAGGTGAGCAGCGTCTGCACGCGGCCGGCGTCGGCGACGCCGGCGTGCGCGAGGGTGCGGCGGTCCGGGGCGTCGGCGGTCGCCGCGTCGGGCAGGGCGGACACGGCCGGCGCCTCAGAGGCCGGAGAGGTAGCGCCGCAGCTCGTACGGCGTGACCTCCACCCGGTAGTCGTCCCACTCCTGGCGCTTGTTGCGCAGCAGGGCGTCGAAGACGTGCTCGCCCAGCACGGACGCCACGAACTCGGACTCCTCGGCGGCGCGCAGGGCGTCGTGCAGGGTGCCGGGCAGGGGGACGTGGCCGAGCACGCGCCGCTCGTGGGTGGTGAGCGCGCTGACGTCCTCGGCGGCGGACTCGGGCAGCTCGTAGCCCTCCTCGATGCCCTTCAGGCCGGCGGCCAGCAGCAGCGCGTAGGCCAGGTACGGGTTGGCCGAGGCGTCGATGCCGCGGTACTCGATGCGGGCCGAGCCGGCCTTGTCCGGCTTGTACAGGGGAACGCGCACGAGGGCGGAACGGTTGTTGTGCCCCCACGAGGTGTACGACGGGGCCTCTCCCCCGCCCCAGAGACGCTTGTAGGAGTTGACGAACTGGTGGGTCACCGCGGTGATCTCCACGGAGTGGCGCAGCAGGCCCGCGATGAACCGGCGGCCCGTGACGGAGAGCCGGAACTCGTCCGCGGGGTCGTAGAACGCGTTCGCGTCGCCCTCGAAGAGGGAGAAGTGGGTGTGCATGCCGGAGCCCGGGTGGTGGGAGAACGGCTTGGGCATGAACGTGGCGTAGGTGCCCTGGGCGGCGGCGACCTCCTTGACGACGGTCCGGAACGTCATCACGTTGTCCGCCGTCGTGAGCGCGTCCGCCGCGCGCAGGTCGATCTCGTTCTGGCCGGGGCCGTTCTCGTGGTGGCTGAACTCGACGGAGATGCCCATGCCCTCGAGGAGGCTGACGGCGTCGCGGCGGAAGTCGGCCGCGTCGGAGCCGGGCACGTTGTCGAAGTAGCCCGCGCGGTCCACGGGCACCGGCTCCCCGTCCGGGCCGGGCTGGTCCGACTGCAGGAGGTAGAACTCGATCTCCGGGTGGGTGAAGCACGTGAAGCCCCGATCGGCGGCCCGGTCCAGCACGCGGCGCAGCACGTGCCGCGGGTCGGCGGGGGCGGGGCGGCCGTCCGGGGTGAGCACGTCGCAGAACATCCGGGAGCTCTGTTCCTGGTCGCCGCGCCAGGGCAGGATCTGGAAGGTCGAGGGATCGGGCTGCAGCAGCATGTCCGACTCGGAGATGCGGGTGTATCCGTCGATCGAGGAGCCGTCGAAGCCCAGGCCCTCCGTGAAGGCGTTCTCCACCTCGGCCGGAGACAGGGCCACCGACTTCAGGGTGCCGATCACGTCCGTGAACCAGAGCCGGACGAACTTGACGTCCCGGTCCTCGATGGTGCGGAGCACGTAGTCCTGCTGTCGATCCATGCCGCCACTCTAGACGCGCCGCGTAGACTCCGGCCCATGTCTGCTCCCCAGTCCCCCCGGCAGCCTGACGACACCGCCCCCTACGGTCCGCCCGCCCCGTCCCGGTACCGGACGGTCCACCTGCAGCGGGCCAAGGACGAGGGCCGGCGCTTCGCGATGCTCACCACCTACGACGCGATGACGGCGGCCCTGTTCGACGAGGCCGGCGTCGAGGTGCTGCTCGTGGGCGACTCGGTGGGCAACACCGTGCTGGGCCATCCCACCACCCTGCCGGTCACCCTGGACCAGATGATCCTGTTCACCCAGGCCGTGGTACGCGGTGCCGAGCGTGCCCTCGTGGTCGCGGACCTGCCCTTCGGCTCGTACGAGGCCTCCCCGCGGCAGGCCGTCGAGTCGGCCGTGCGCCTCGTGAAGGAGTCCGGCGCGCACGCCGTCAAGGTGGAGGGCGACGAGCGCTTCGCCGAGCACGTGGCCGCGATGACGGCAGCCGGCGTCGCGGTCATGGCCCACATCGGCTTCACCCCGCAGTCCGAGCACGTGCTCGGCGGCTACCGGGTGCAGGGCCGCGGCGCGGGGGCGGCCGAGCGGATGACGGCGTCGGCCCGGGCCCTCGAGGCCGCGGGGGCGTTCGCCGTCCTGATGGAGATGGTCCCCTCGGACGTCGCCGCCGCCGTCGACGCCGCGCTGCGGGTGCCCACCGTGGGCATCGGCGCGGGCCCGGGCACCACGGGCCAGGTGCTCGTGTGGCAGGACATGCTCGGCCTGCGCGAGGGACGGGTGCCCCGGTTCGTCCGTCAGTACGCCCGTCTGCACGAGGTCGTGGGCGACGCGGTCCGGGCCTATCGCGCGGACGTGCTCGACGGCGCGTTCCCGGCCCCGGAGCACGGCTTCGAGGGCTGAACCCGCCCCGTGAGACGACCGGGCCCCCGTCCGAGGGACGGGGGCCCGGCGTCGTCCGGCGCCGCGGTCAGGAGGCGTCGTCGACGGGACGGCTGTCCCAGTCGTCGTCGCGCTCGTCCCAGGCGTCGGCGGTCTCGTTGTTCGCCCGCACGCGGTCCATCGCGGCCTGGGCCTCCTCGCGGGTGCCGAACGGGCCCAGCAGCTGGGACCAGTCCGACTGGGCGCCCACCTCCACCTGATGCGTGTTGACGTTGTACCAGAACTCGCTCGTCTCGGTCATGGGGGCCACAGTAGCCGGGCCGATAGGCTGGAGGACATGTCCCAGCGTCAGAACCCCGTCGCCCCGTCCAGCCACAACGGTCCCCGCCCTGCGGGCCCCACCGCGCCGGAGCCCGGGTCGCTCGCCCCCGTCGGCACGCTGACGCCCGGGGCCCCGTCCCCCGCCCCGCCCGTGCCGGCCGCGATCCCGCGCCCCGAGTACGTCGGCAAGGCCACCCCGGACGAGGGCAAGGCCTCGGACGTCTACGACGCCGCCGGCGTCGCGCGGATCCGCGCCGCCGGCCGCCTGGCCGCGCAGGCCATGGAGCACACCGCCGCCCACATCCGCCCGGGCGTCACCACGGACGAGCTGGACCGGATCGCGCACGCCTTCCTCGTGGAGCGCGGCGCCTACCCGTCCTGCCTGGGCTACCGCGGCTTCCCGCGGTCCATCTGCACCTCGATCAACGAGGTCATCTGCCACGGCATCCCGGACGGCACCGTCCTGGAGGACGGGGACATCGTCAACCTGGACATCACCGCGTACCTGGACGGCGTCCACGGGGACCACAACCGCACCTACCTGGTCGGCGACGTGGACGAGGAGTCCCGGCTGCTCGTCGAGCGCACCGAGGAGGCCCTGCGCCGCGGCATCCGCGCCGTGAAGCCCGGCCGTCAGGTCAACGTGATCGGCCGCGCCATCGAGTCCTACGCCAAGCGCTTCGGCTACGGCGTGGTGCGCGACTTCATCGGCCACGGCGTGGGCGTGGACTTCCACTCCGGCCTCGTGATCCCCCACTACGACGCGGCCCCGGCCCACGACCGCCTGCTCGTGCCCGGCATGGTGTTCACCATCGAGCCGATGCTCACCCTCGGCACGATCGAGTGGGACCAGTGGGACGACGGCTGGACCGTGGTGACCCGCGACCGCCGTCGCACCGCGCAGTTCGAGCACACGATCGTGGTCACGGACGACGGCGCGGAGATTCTCACGCTGCCGTGACCCGGCACTAAGCTGGGGGCCGTGACGACGCACACCAGCACCGCCCAGCGCTCCTCCAAATACCCCACGACGATCGGCATCGACGTCGGGGGGACCGGCATGAAGGGCGGCCTGGTCCGCCTCGGGTCGGGGCCGAAGGCGGGCACCCTGCGCGGGGACCGCTTCCGCATCCCCACGCCGCAGCCGGCCATGCCCGAGCCCGTGGCGGCGACCCTGGCGGCCATCACCGCCGAGCTCGACGGGCGCGAGAAGGCGCCGAAGCCCTCCGCCCCGCTGGGCGTGTGCTTCCCCTCGATCGTCAAGGACGGGGTGTGCCTGTCCGCGAACAACATCGACCACTCGTGGATCGGCACGGACCTGCGCGGCAGGTTCGAGGAGCACCTGCGCCGCCCCGTGACCGTGGTCAACGACGCCGACGCGGCCGGCCTCGCGGAGGCCCGCTACGGGGCCGGGCGGGGCGTGCGCGGCCTGGTGCACGTGATCACCCTCGGCACCGGCATCGGCGGCGCGATGATCCACGACGGCGTGCTCGTCCCGAACTTCGAGGTCGGCTCCCTGGAGCTCGACGGCGTGATGGCCGAGTCGCGGGCCTCCGCGAAGGCCCGGGAGCGCGATCAGCTCAGCTGGGCCGAGTACGCCGAGCGACTGCAGCGCTTCTTCTCCCACGTGGAGCGGATCTTCTCGCCCGACCTGTTCATCGTCGGCGGCGGCATCTCCAAGCGGCCGGACGACTACCTGCCGCTGCTGCGCCTGCGCACCCCGATCGTCCCGGCCCAGCTGCAGAACAACGCGGGCATCGTGGGCGCCGCCCTGGCCGCGCACGGCTCGCTCGCCGACGGCAACTGAGGGCGCAGACACCGAGGGCGGTTCCGGCTTCCCCTCCGGAACCGCCCTCGGCAGTCTTGCCGGGCCGACCGAGGTCGGCCCGGGGATCACTGTAGCGTCTGGAGGCCGTGCGCACCACTGCACCGTCGATCCCGGCGGCGCCGTCGCATCGGCCCAGGTCAGCGGGTGAACAGCCGCGGCTGCACGGCGGGACGGCCGCGGTCGTCCCCGTCACCGGCCCGGAGCTCGGCGATGGCCTCCTCGAAGTCGTCGAGGGACTCGAAGTCCCGGTAGACGGAGGCGAAGCGCAGGAAGGCCACCTGGTCGAGACGGCGCAGCGGATCGAGGATGGCCAGGCCGACGTCGTGGGCGTCCACCTCGGCGTTGCCCGTGGCACGGACCGTCTCCTCGACCTCCTGGGCGAGCATGGCCAGGTCGTCGCTCGTCACCGGCCGCCCCTGGCACGCCTTCCGGACGCCGTTGATCACCTTGGAGCGGTCGAACGGCTCCGCCACCCCGGAGCGCTTGACGACGGTCAGGGCGGTGGTCTCCATGGTGGTGAACCGCTTGCCGCAGGCCTGACACTGCCGACGCCGACGGATGGCGGAGCCGTCGTCGAGGGAGCGCGAATCCACCACGCGCGAGTCCTCATGGCGGCAGAACGGGCAGTGCATCAGCTCTCTCCTCCTGGGCGGGGCACTCCCATGCTACGTCCGCTCAGCCGAGGCAGGCCGGACCCAGCAGGATCTTGAGGTCGCCGAACAGCGCCGGGTTCGGGCTCACCCGGAACTGCGGGCCCAGCTGGAACTCCTGCGTGGCACGCTGGCCCACCAGGGACAGCCGCACCTCCGAGGAGCCCTCATGGGTGCGCAGCACGTCCGCCAGCTGGCCCATGACCTGCTCCGTGGCCTTGAACGCTGGCAGCGTGATCCGCACGGGGCCGCCGGGGCCGTCCGAGAGCTCCGGGATGGTCAGCTCCATCGCCGACAGGGACACCGACCCGTCGTCCCGGCGCTGCACCCTGCCCTTGACGGCGACGACGAGGTCCTCGGCCAGCATCATCGCGATGGGCGCGTACACCTGGCCGAAGAACATGACGTCCATCGAGCCGCCGAGGTCCTCGATCTCGCAGCGCGCGTACGCGTTGCCCGAGGACTTGGCGATGCGGCGCTCGAGCGTGGTGATCAGGCCCGCGATGGTGACGATCGCGCCGTCCGCGGGCCCGTCGTCGTCGAGGACGCGGGTGATCTGGACGTCGGCGTGCTGGGCCAGGACGCCGTCGAGGCCCTGCAGCGGATGGTCGGACACGTACAGACCCAGCATCTCGCGCTCGAACGCGAGCTTCTCCTTCTTGGCCCACTCCGGCAGGTCCGGGACGGCGACGCCGTCCGCGGCGTCGGAGTCGTCCTCGTCGCCGCCGCCGAGCGCGAACAGGTCGAAGGTGAACTCGCCGTGGTCCTCCTTGCGCTTCTGCGCCACGGTGGCGTCCACGGCCTCCTCGTGCACGGCCAGCAGGGCGCGGCGGGCGTAGCCGAGGGAGTCGAAGGCGCCGGCCTTGATCATGGACTCGATGGTGCGCTTGTTGCACACCACGAGCGGCACCTTCGCCAGGAAGTCGCCGAAGCCCGTGTACGAGCCCTTCTCCTCGCGCCCCTGGACCATGCCCTTGACCACGTTGGCGCCCACGTTGCGGACGGCGCCCATGCCGAAGCGGATGTCCCGGCCGACGGGGGTGAAGGTCAGGTGGGACTCGTTCACGTCCGGGGGCAGCACGGTGATGCCCATGTGGCGGCACTCGTTGAGGTACATGGCCAGCTTGTCCTTGTCGTCGCCCACCGAGGTGAGCAGCGCGGCCATGTACTCCGCCGGGTAGTGCGCCTTGAGGTAGGCCGTCCAGTAGGAGACCAGGCCGTAGGCGGCCGAGTGCGCCTTGTTGAACGCGTAGTCCGAGAAGGGCAGCAGGATGTCCCACAGGGCCTTCACCGCGGCCTCCGAGTAGCCGCGGTCCAGCATCCCCTGGTGGAACGCCTCGTACTGCTTGTCCAGCTCCGACTTCTTCTTCTTGCCCATCGCACGGCGCAGGATGTCGGCCTGGCCGAGCGAGTAGCCCGCCACCTTCTGGGCGATCGCCATGACCTGCTCCTGATACACGATCAGGCCGTAGGTGGTGTCCAGGATCTCCCGCAGCGGCTCCTCCAGCTCCGGGTGGATCGGGGTGATCTCCTGCTGCCCGTTCTTGCGCAGCGCGTAGTTGGTGTGCGAGTTCGCGCCCATGGGGCCGGGGCGGTACAGGGCGATGGTCGCCGAGATGTCCTCGAAGTTGTCCGGGCGCATCATCTTCAGCAGCGAGCGCATGGGCCCGCCGTCGAGCTGGAACACGCCGAGGGTGTCGCCGCGGGCCAGCAGCTCGTAGGCCGCCGGGTCGTCCACGTCGAGGGTCTCCAGGTCCAGGTCCACGCCCTGGTTCGCCTTCACGTTCTCGAGCGCGTCCGAGATGATCGTGAGGTTGCGCAGCCCCAGGAAGTCCATCTTGATCAGGCCCAGGGACTCCGCCATCGGGTAGTCGAACTGCGTGATGACCTGGCCGTCCTGCAGGCGGCGCATGATCGGGATGACGTCGATCACCGGCACCGAGGACATGATCACGCCGGCCGCGTGCACGCCCCACTGCCGCTTCAGGCCCTCGAGACCCTTGGCGGTCTCGAAGACCTCCTTCGCCACCGGGTCCGTCGCGATCAGCTCGCGGAAGGGCGCGGCCTCCCCGTAGCGCGGGGCCGCGGGGTCCTCGATGTCCTTGAGCGGGATGTCCTTGGCCATCACCGCCGGCGGCAGCGCCTTGGTGAGGGACTCGCCCATCGAGAAGGGCTGGTCCATCACGCGGGCCGAGTCCTTCAGAGCCTGCTTGGTCTTGATGGTGCCGTACGTGACGATCATGGTGACGCGCTCGTCGCCGTACTTGCGGGTGACGTAGTCGATCACCTCGGAGCGACGGCGGTCGTCGAAGTCGACGTCGAAGTCGGGCATGGACACGCGGTCCGGGTTGAGGAACCGCTCGAAGATCAGCCCGTGCTTGAGCGGGTCCAGGTCCGTGATGCGCAGCGCGTACGCCACCATCGATCCGGCGCCCGAGCCGCGGCCCGGGCCCACCCGGATGCCGTTCTCCTTGGCCCAGTTGATGAAGTCGGCCACGACGAGGAAGTACCCGGGGAAGCCCATCGAGATGATGACGTCCAGCTCGTAGTCCGCCTGCTTGCGCACGTGGTCCGGCACGCCGTCCGGGTAGCGGTAGGCCAGACCGGAGGCGACCTCCTTGATGAGCCAGCTGGTCTCGTCCTCGCCCTCCGGCGTGGGGAAGACCGGCATGTAGTTGGCCTTCGTGTCGAACTCGACCTCGCACCGCTCGGCGATGAGCAGCGTGTTGTCGCAGGCCTCGGGCAGCTCCGCGAACAGCTCGCGCATCTGCCGCGGGGACTTCAGGTAGTACTCGGTGCCGGAGAACGCGAAGCGGGAGCCGCCCTGGTCGTAGCTGGGCTCGTTGAGCTTCGAGCCCGACTGCAGGGCCAGCAGCGCCTCGTGCGCCTTGGCGTCGTGCTCGTGGGTGTAGTGCAGGTCGTTCGTGGCCACGAACGGCAGGCCCAGGTCCTTGGCGAGCCGCCGCAGGTCCGTCATCACCCGGCGCTCGATGTCGAGGCCGTGGTGCATGATCTCGCAGTAGTAGTTGTCCTTGCCGAAGATGTCCCGGAAGTCCGAGGCCGCCTGCATCGCCTCCCGGTACTGGCCCAGGCGCAGGCGCGTCTGCACCTCGCCGGAGGGGCAGCCCGTGGTGGCGATCAGGCCCTTCGAGTACTGGCTCAGCAGCTCCCGGTCCAGCCGCGGCCACTTGGCGTACACCGAGTCCAGCGAGGCGATCGAGCCCATCCGGAACAGGTTGTGCATCCCCTCGGTGGTCTCGCTCAGCAGCGTCATGTGCGTGTACGCACCGCCGCCGGACACGTCGTCCCCCCGCTGGTGGGGCTCGCCCCAGCGGGTCTTCTCCTTGTCCGTGCGGTGCTGCTGCCCGGGGGCCACGTAGGCCTCGAGCCCGATGATCGGCTTGACGCCCGCCGCCGTCGCCTTGGACCAGAAGTCGTAGGCGCCGAAGAGGTAGCCGTGGTCCGTGATGGCCAGCGAGTCCATGCCCAGCCGCTGAGCCTCGGCGAACAGGTCGTCCAGCTTCGCGGCGCCGTCGAGCATGGAGTACTCGGTGTGCGTGTGCAGGTGGACGAAGCCGCCGTCCTTCACGGCGTCGGCGCGGGCGTCGGCGGACACGGTCATGCGGGGTGGGCCTTTCGACGGGGAGGACGGCGGGGCCGCACCAGCCTACTCGTGGTGCCCGGGCGGCGGGGCCGGACCGGGACGGGGGTCACGTCGACGGTGCCGGCTCAGTCCTCGTCGCCGCGCAGCGCCGCCAGGGCGTGGGCGAGGTCGTCCGGATACGGGGAGGTGATCGTCACCGGCTCCCCCGTGACCGGGTGCGGGAACGCCAGCCGGTGGGCGTGCAGCCACTGGCGGGTCAGCCCGAGCTCGGCCGCCAGTCGCGGATCCGCCCCGTACGTGAGGTCGCCGACGCACGGGTGGCGCAGCGCCGAGGTGTGCACGCGGATCTGGTGGGTGCGCCCGGTCTCCAGGTGGACCTCGAGCAGGGTGGCCCGGCCGAACACCTCGAGCGTCTCGTAGTGGGTCACGGACGGCCGGCCGTCGTCGAGCACCGCGAACTTCCAGTGGTGGCCGGGATGCCGCCCGATGGGCGCGTCCACGGTGCCGCTCAGCGGGTCCGGGATGCCCTGGACCACGGCGTGGTAGACCTTCTCCGGCACGCGCTCGCGGAACTGGTCCTTCATGGCCGTGTAGGCGCGCTCGGTCTTGGCCACGACCATGACCCCGGTGGTGCCGACGTCGAGCCGGTGCACGATCCCCTGGCGCTCGGGGGCACCCGAGGTGGTGATGTGGTAGCCGAGGGCGGCCAGGGCGCCCACCACCGTGGGCCCGACCCAGCCGGGCGAGGGGTGCGCGGCCACGCCGGTGGGCTTGTCCACGGCCACCAGGTCCTCGTCCTCGTACAGGATGCTCAGCGCGTCCACGCGCTCTGCCCTCACTTCCAGGGGGTCGGGGTCGTCGGGGACGTCGACGGCGAGGGTCTCCCCCGCCACGGCCTTCGCGGACTTGGCCAGGACGCGGTCCCGGCGGCCGGAGCGCGACTCGGCCCGCACCAGGCCCCGGGAGAACCAGTCCGCCAGCAGCGAGCGGGAGACGCCGAACGCGTCGGCGAGCACCGCGTCGACCCGCCGGCCCGCCTCGGCCTCGGTGACCTCGAGCCGTTCGGTGAGTCCCGGTCTCATGCCCATGTCCTCACGCCTCCCGTGTGCCGTCCAGGCGGCGGCCGGTCATCACGAGCAGAGCGACGCCGATGACGGAGCAGACGATGAACGAGTCCGCCACGTTGAAGATCGCGAAGTGCGGCACGGAGATCATGTCGACCACGTGGCCGCGCCCGAACGCCGGGGGCCGGAACAGCCGGTCCGTGAGGTTGCCGAGCACGCCGCCGGCGAGCCCGCCCAGCGCCAGGGCCCACGGCGTCGAGCGCACGCGGGCGATCCCGACGAGGGCGGCCACCGCCACCACGGCTTGGATGACGGTGAACACCCAGGTGTGGTCCTCGCCGATGGAGAACGCCGCGCCCGGGTTCAGGATGTAGTGCCAGCGCAGCACCCCGGGGATCACCGCGACGGAGTCCCCCAGCTGCATCGTGCTCTCGACCGCGTACTTGGTCAGCTGGTCGAGGGCGTAGGCCAGCACCGCCACGATGAGGGCGGTGAGCACGGCTCGCCGGCCCGCGCGAGGGGATCGCGGGGCCGACGTGGCGTCGACGGCTCGGCTCACGCCGCGGGCGTGGGGGGCTCGACGCGCTTCTGGGCGCGGATCTCGCGCAGCTGGCCCTCGATGTAGGAGGTGAGGCGGCTGCGGTAGTCGGTCTCGAAGCTGCGCAGCTGTTCGACCTCGCCCTCCAGGCCGGCCTTCTCCTCGGCCAGGGCCTCGAGGGTGCGGGCCTTCTGCTCCTCGGCGTCGCTGACGAGCCGGGCCGCGGTGGCCTCGGCCTCGGCGACGAGCTCGGTGCTGCGCTGCTCGCCTGCGGCGACGTGCTCGTCGTGCAGCCGCTGGGCCATGGCCAGGACGCCGGCGGCGGAGGTCGCGGCCGCGTCGGCGGCCTCGGGGGCCGCGGCCGGCTCCTCGACGGAGGACGGCGTCGCGGCGGCCTCCGGGGTGTCCGCAGCGGGGGCGGCGGCCGCGGCGGCGCCGCCGGCGCGCAGCTCCGCGTTCTCGGACTCGAGCTGCTCGTTGAGGGCGATCAGGCGCTTGAACTCCGCCACGATCTCGTCGAGGAAGTCATCCACCTCGGTCTGGTCGTAGCCCTCGCGGAACTTCGTGGGCTGGAACTGCTTGTTGACCACGTCTTCCCAGGACAGCGCCATGGAACCGTCTCGCTCTCTGCTCGGTGCTCTAGGACGGCCGGGCGGCCCGGCGCGTCGGCGGTCGGCGCGCCGGTGAGGGGCGGCGCCGACCCTGCCGCGAAGACTACCACCGGGGCCGACAGCCGCCCCGGGCCGCGGGTCAGGCCACGCCGGCCAGGCTCACCACCAGGACCCGCAGCAGGACGACGCCGAGGAACACGATGAGGAAGGCCACGTCCAGGCCGATGCCGCCCAGGTTCACCGGCGGCACGGCACGACGCACGGGGCGCAGCAACGGATCGGTGGCCCCGTACACGCCGCTGGCCAGCACGAGGGCCGCCCCGGTGGGGCGCCAGTGGCGGGCGAACGACTGGGTGACGTCCAGGACGATCCGCACGGTCAGCGCCGCGAGCACCACCGTCAGGGCGAGGTAGGCGAGGGCGAGGAGCAGCTGCATGGGCGCCTCAGTCGCCGTCGAACGGGGAGTCGGCCTCGCCGGACTCGCCCTGCTCGGCGCCGACGACGTCCACGGTGGCCGGGGTCAGCAGGAACACCTTGCTGGTGATGCGGGAGATCGAGCCGTGCAGGCCGAAGACGAGGCCGGCCGCGAAGTCCACGAGGCGCTTGGCCTCGTTCTCACCGAGGTCGGTGACGTTCATGATCACGGGGACGCCGGAGCGGAAGGACTCGCCGATCGCCTTCGCGTCGTTGTAGGAGCGGGGATGGACGGTGGACAGGGTGTGCACGGAGGCTCCTTCGGCAGACGACGCTGCGGCTCGCTTGATGGGGGTCACCGGGGCCCGGTAGCCCGGGTCGACCGGCTCGGGACGCGCCGGACGCCGGGGTTCGACGGGATCGGCCGCGGTGGAGCCGGACGGGGTCACGGGCTCCGGCCGCTCGGCCGGCTCGGGATCGCGGACCGCAGCCGGGCGGACGGCCTCCATGTGGGGGTCGGTGTCCGGCTCCGCGGGGCGGCGCGCCTCGACGACCTCGTGTCGGGGCGCGGTCTCCCGCTCGGCGGCACGCGGCTGCTCGTCGTACTCGTCGCCGTCGGCCAGGCCGAGGTAGATCATCGTCTTCTTCAGGGCGCCAGCCATGAGTCTTCCTTCACCACGTCCTCCGGCCCCGGGGGCCGCCGTCGTTCGTCGTCGGTGCGCGTGCGTCCGCGCGGTCCTGTCGCGTCCCGCCGGGACGCGCGGGGTCAACGTTAGCCCACCGCGTCCCGGGCCCCCAGAACGTCGGAGCCGATGCGCACCTGTGTCGCCCCGGCGCGCACGGCCGCCTCGAGGTCCGCGCTCATCCCCATGGACAGCGTGGTGGCCTCCGGATGCGTCTGCCGCAGGCCCGCGCCGAGAGCGGCGAGCCGGCGGAACGCGTCCTCCGGGTCCAGGCCGCGCGGTGCCACGCACATCAGCCCGCCCAGCCGCAGGCCCGGCAGGCCGGCGATGACGTCCGCGAGGGCGGGGACGTCCTCGGGACGGGCGCCGCCGCGCGGGCCGATCCCCTCGGGGCGGTCCTCGTCGGCGCGGTCGTCGACGTCCACCTGCACGAGGCACTCCAGGTCGGGGATCGCGGCCTCGGGCTCGCGCTCGCGCCGCAGCAGGAGCGCTCGCGAGAGCGCCTCGGCCAGTTCGGGTCGGTCCACCGACTCCACCACGGACGCGTAGCGCACCACGTACTTGGCCTTGTTGGTCTGCAGCTGGCCCACGAAGTGCCAGCGCGGGGCGTCCGCCCCCAGGGCCGCGGCGACGGCCTCGGCCTTGGGCCGGGCCTCCTGGTCGCGGTTCTCCCCCACGTCGGTCACGCCGAGCGCGGCGAGGCGCACGACGTCCTCGGCGGGGTGGGTCTTGGTCACGACGACGAGCGCGGGCTCCGCCTCGCGCCCGGCGTCCCGCGCGGCGTCGGCGATGCGGGCGCGCACCGCGGCGAGCGCGTCGGCGATCTCCCGGGCGCGGGGGTCCGTCGGGGTCGGCCCGGCGGTGGCGGGGGCGGTCATGCCTCTCCTCTCGGGGTGGTGGCGTCGGGGTCGGTGCGCCAGACGAGGCCGGCGAACCGGCCCTCACCGGGCGCCCGGCGGTGCGAGAACAGGCGTTCGTCCTCGCGCGTGCACACGTCGATCGTCGCGGCGGCCACCCCGCGGGCACGGAGGACCTGTGCGGCGCCGGCGGGCAGGTCGAGGGCGGGGGTGCCCCAGGACGTGGTGGCCGCGGTCGCCGGGAGGCGGGCGGCGGCCTCGGCACGCATGGCGGCGGGCACCTCGTAGCAGCGGCCGCACACGCCGGGACCGATCCAGGCGCGCAGGCCGGGACCGGTCCGGTCGGTCTCCGGGCGCAGGGAGAGCAGACGATCGACGGTCGCCTCCAGGACGCCGTCCAGCAGCCCGCGCCGCCCGGCGTGGGCCACGGCGGTCGCGCCGGTCGTCTCGTCGACGAAGACCACGGGGAGGCAGTCGGCCACCATGACGGCCAGCGGCCGGGACCCGTCGCGGCTCACGGCGGCGTCGGCCACGGGGGCCGGGGCACCGCCGCGCCCGGGTCCGTCCGCCCACACGACGTCGGCCGAGTGCACCTGGTCCAAATAGAGCGTCGCGTCCTCGGGAACCCCCATCACGCGCTCCAGGGCGCGACGGGCGGCGCTGACGCGAGCGAGCCCCTCGGCCTCGTCCGGCGGGACCACGTGCAGCGCGAGGTTGCCGGCGGCCACGGACGTCCAGGCCACGTGCACGGCGCCCGTCGCGGTGCGGACGGTCTCGCGGTGCACGAAGGGGCCGGCGGGGACCCGTACGGTCCCGGCCGGCCCCTCCGCGGCCGTCACTTGAGGAAGTCCGGGACGTCCAGGTCCGAGGACCCGGCGCCGAGGTCCGGCTCCACCACGGTGGGCAGGTCCTGCTGGCGGCGCGGCTGCTGCTCCTGCGGGGCCAGCGGCACGGTGCCGCGCACGGCGGGACGCTCGGCCTGCTGCGGCTGGGCCGGGGCGGGCTGCGGCTGGGCGGGGACGGGCTGCGGCTGCGTGGGGGCCGCGGCCCGCTGCGGGGCCGCCTGCTGCTGCACGGCCTGCGGGGCGGCCGGGGCGGAGGTGACGTCCACCTTGTCGAAGCCCGCGGCGATCACGGTCACGCGCACCTCGTCGCCGAGGGCGTCGTCGATGACCGCGCCGAAGATGATGTTGGCCTCCGGGTGGGCGACCTCCTGGACCAGGCGCGCGGCCTCGTTGATCTCGAAGAGGCCGAGGTCGGAGCCGCCCTGGATGGAGAGCAGCACGCCGTACGCGCCGTCGATGGAGGCCTCGAGCAGCGGCGAGGCGATCGCCAGCTCGGCCGCCTTGACGGCGCGGTCCTCGCCCTGCGCGTGGCCGATGCCCATGAGCGCGGAGCCCGCGCCCTGCATCACGGACTTCACGTCCGCGAAGTCGAGGTTGATCAGGCCCGGGGTGGTGATCAGGTCGGTGATGCCCTGCACGCCGGAGAGGAGCACCTGGTCCGCCTGACGGAAGGCGTCCATGACCGAGACGTTGCGGTCCGAGATGGACAGCAGGCGGTCGTTCGGGATCACGATGAGGGTGTCGACCTCGTCCCGCAGGGCGTCGATGCCCGCCTCGGCGGAGCCGGCGCGACGGCGGCCCTCGAACGTGAACGGGCGGGTCACGACGCCGATGGTCAGGGCGCCGAGCGAGCGCGCAATGCGGGCCACGACGGGCGCCCCGCCGGTGCCGGTGCCGCCGCCCTCGCCCGCGGTCACGAACACCATGTCCGCGCCCCGCAGGACCTCCTCGATCTCCTCCGCGTGGTCCTCGGCGGCCTGGCGGCCCACCTCGGGGTTCGCGCCCGCGCCGAGTCCACGGGTGAGCTCGCGGCCCACGTCCAGCTTCACGTCCGCGTCCGACATCAGCAGCGCCTGGGCGTCCGTGTTGATGGCGATGAACTCCACGCCGCGGAGCCCCACCTCGATCATGCGGTTCACGGCGTTCACGCCGCCGCCGCCGATGCCGACGACCTTGATGACGGCCAGGTAGTTCTGGGGTGCAGCCACGGTGTTGGTTCCCTTTGTTCGAGATCTCGAGAGGTCAGCGCGAGGCACAACGCCCCGGTGATCGGCGGCCACCCGGGGTGGACACCTTCAAGCACAGCGTGAAGCGAGCCTCGCGCGCGTTCGGGTCCACCGTACTGGGAGGCCCGCGTCACGTGCAAAAGAAAACGGCGTGTCCACGCGGAAAAGACGGCCTCCGCATCAACCTTCACGTGAGACTCGAAGGACCAGCCGCCGCGGTGATGGCACCCGGACTCGCGCGAGGCCCCGCGCCCCGACCTTCACCTTCACGTTCTACTGGAGACTCCTGTGGCCCCGGTTCAGCGCGTGATCGGCCGCGTGGGCACGGAGACGTCGATCTCGGCGACGCCGCCCGCCGCGGACCCGTGCCGCTCGTCCGCCAGGAACGCCTCGGCCACGGACCCCTTGAGGCCGGCGTCCTGCGCGTCGCCCCAGACCAGGGTCACCCCGCCCTCGAGCGCCAGACGGACCTGGCCCGGGCCCCGGGAGTCGGCCGTCTCGACACGATCCGCCACGGACTCCGGCAGGGCGGCCAGCACCTCGGCCACCTCGGCGCGCTCCTCCTGCGCCCGCTGCGGCAGCTCCTCCGAGAACGCGGGGAGGTCCTCGCCCTCGAGCCGCTCCTCCGGCACTCCCGTCAGGACGGTGCCGTCCGCGAGCAGCAGCTGCACGCCGTCGTCGCCGTCCCGCCGGGCCCGCGCCTCGTGCTCCCGGACCGCGACCTCCAGGCCGGTGGGCAGGCGGGGCACGGTCTGGACCTCGGCCACTCCGGGCAGACCACCGACCAGCTCGTCCACACGGCCGGCGCCGACGCGGGACAGCGGCACGCCGTACACGGGCTCCAGGCGCTCCTGGACGTCGGTGGCGGAGACATGGCGGGTGCCGGTGACCTCGACGCGGTCCACCGCGAGCACGGGCGAGAAGAACACGACCCAGCCCAGGACGGTCAGCACCGCGAGCACCCCGGCCGCCACACCCCAGCGCGTGGCGCGGCGCCGGCGCGCGGTGCGGCCCGGGAATCGGACCACGGTGGAGGCGTCGGCCCCGGCCGGAGCGACCGGCGGCGTCCCGCGGCCGAGCTTCACGGGTGGGCGACGCCGGGCGCCGCGTCCCGGCCGAGCTCGGCCAGCAGGTCCGGGCCCAGGGTGGTCACGTCCCCCGCGCCCATCGTCAGGACGACGTCGCCGGCCGTGGCGCCCGCCGCGAGCGAGCGCACCGCCTCGGCGCGGTCCTCGGCGACGACACGGTCCTCGGCGGCGCCCGTGGTGAGGCGGGAGGCGATGAGGGACGAGTCGACGCCGGGCATCGGCTCCTCCCGAGCCGCGTACACGGGCAGCACGCGCACCGCGTCCGCCCCGGAGAGGGCGGCGGCGAACTCGGCGGCGAAGTCCCGGGTGCGGGAGAACAGGTGGGGCTGGAACAGGACGTGCACGCGGGCGTCGCCGGCCACGGCACGGCCGGCGGAGACCGCGGCGGTCACCTCCGTGGGATGGTGCGCGTAGTCGTCGAAGACCCGCACGCCGCGCGCGGCGCCGCGGAACTCGAATCGGCGGGCCGTGCCCCGGAAGGCCTCGACGCCCCGCACGGCGGCCTCGAAGGCCATGCCCGCCCGGACGGCGGCCAGGACCACGGCGGCGGCGTTCAGCGCGTTGTGCCGGCCGGGCACCTGCAGGTGCAGGGTGCGCTCCGGTCCGTCCGCCATCCGGAACGTGGCGCGCTGGCCCACTCCGGTCTCGCCCGGCTCCACCGCGAGGTCGGTGACCAGCAGGTCCGGCGTCACGCCGTCGCGGGGCGCCGACCCGTAGGTCACGACGTCGGCGGCCGCGTGGTCCCGGGCCCACGCGGCCAGGTCCGCCGCGCCGGCGTCGTCGAGGCAGGTCACGAGGACCCCGCCCTGGGCGGCGGCCGGCAGCCCGCCCGCGAAGTCCCGGAAGACCTGGTGCACCGCCTCCTCGGTCCCGTAGTGGTCCAGGTGGTCGGCCTCCACGGTCGTGACGATCCCGATCGTGCTCGGGTAGTTCACCAGGGTGCCGTCGGACTCGTCGGCCTCCGCGATGAACCACTCGCCCCGGCCCGCCCGGGCGTTGGTGCCGAGCCCGGCGACGGCGGCGCCGACGGCGAACGTGGGGTCCCAGCCGGCGTCGGAGAAGGCCATGGCGGCCATGGAGGACGTGGTGGTCTTCCCGTGCGTGCCGGCGACGGCCAGCACCCGGTGGCCGCGCATGGCCAGGGCGAGGCCCTCGGAACGGTGCAGCACGCGCAGTCCGCGCGCCACGGCGGCGTCGTGCTCCGGGTTGCCCGGCCCGGCGATCGAGGAGGCGATCACCGTGGTGACGTCCTCGCCCAGGTGCGCGGCGTCGTAGCCGACCGTGATCCGGGCGCCGCCCGCGGCGAGCTCGCGCATCACGGGCAGGTCCTTCGCGTCGGAGCCGGACACCGCGACGCCCTGCTCCTGGAGGATGCGGGCGACCCCCGACACGCCGACACCGCCGATCCCCAGCAGGTGCACGCGGCCCAGGTCGGCGAAGCGGCCCTCGGCCGCGGGACGGCTGCTCTCGTCGCGGCTCATCGCCGGGCTCCTTCCTGGGCGGCCGAGCGCACGAGGCCGGCCATGGTGACGTCCGCGTCCCGGACGCCGAAGCGGGCGGCCGCCTCCCCCATGCGCGCGAGACGCTCGGGGTCGGTCGCCAGCGGGATCAGCTGACGCTGCACCCACGCGCGCCCGAAGGCGTCGTCGCGGACGAGCAGCGCACCCTCCGCCTCCACCACGGGGCGGGCGTTGAGCGCCTGCTCGCCGTTGCCGATGGGCAGGGGGACGTAGACGGCGGGCAGGCCGACCGCGGACACCTCGCAGACCGTGCCGGCGCCCGAGCGGGCGACGATCAGGTCGGCGGCGGCGTAGGCCTGCTCCATGCCCGCCAGGTACTCCCGCTGGACGTAGCCGTCCCGGACCAGCAGGCTGCCGTCGTCCTCGGTGAGGGCCTTGTCCCGCCCGGTCAGGTGGAAGACCTGCAGACCGGCGTCGAGGAGGTCGCCCAGCGCGGCGCGCACGGTGCGGTTCACGGCCAGCGCGCCCGAGCTGCCGCCGGTCACCACGACGGTGGTCCGGTCCGGGTCGAGGCCGAGGGCCTCGCGGGCGGCACGGCCGGCGGCCGCCCGGTCCAGGCCGGAGATCTCGGGGCGCATCGGCATGCCCACCCAGCGGGCGCCGCGGAGGCGGGTGTCCGGCAGGGCGGTGCCGACGTGCGTGGCCCGCAGGGCCCCGATGCGGTTGGCCAGGCCGGGGCGCGCGTTGGCCTCGTGGACCACCACGGGCACGCCGGCCCGGAACGCGGCGAGGTACACGGGGGTGGCGACGTAGCCGCCCACGCCCACGACGACGTCGGCGCGCCGGTCCCGCAGGATCCGGGCCGCGGTCGCGACCGCGGCGCGCATGCGGGCCGGGAAGCGGACGACGTCCATCGACGGGCGGCGCGGCATCGGGACCCGGTCGATCAGGTCGAGCTCGTAGCCCGCCTCGGGGACGAGACGCGTCTCCATGCCGGAGGCGGTGCCGACCATGGTGCACTCGACGGGACCGCCGCCGTCGTCCTCCAGGGCGCGGGCGATCGCGAGCATCGGGGAGATGTGGCCGGCGGTGCCGCCGCCGGCCAGCACCACCCGCAGGGGTCCGGAGGGATGAGAGGTCTGCGTCATCGGGGCTCCTGGAGGGCGGGGGTGGGGATCACGGGGAGGGGGTCGGTGTCCGGCTCGTCCGCCTGCGGGCGGGCGTCCGGCTGGACGGCACGGCGGCGCTCGTGGCGGGCGAAGGCCAGCACGATGCCGACCGCGCTCAAGGACAGGGTGAGCGCGGAACCACCATAGGAGATGAAGGGCAGCGGGACGCCCACCACGGGGATGATCCCGGAGACCATCGCGATGTTGACGGCCGCCTGGCCCACCAGCCAGGCCAGGATCCCCCACGTGGAGAGGCGGATGAACGTGGACGTGGTCCCGGCGGCGACGCGGTAGATGCCGATCGCCAGGCCGAGGTAGGCCAGCAGCACCACCAGCGTGCCCACGAGCCCGAGCTCCTCGCCGAGGATGGTGAAGATGAAGTCGTTCTCGGCCTCCGGGATGTAGCTCCACTTCTGGCGGGACTGGCCGAGGCCCGCGCCCCACCAGCCGCCCGAGGCCAGGGCGTACATCCCGTGCGCCGGCTGGAAGCAGGGGTCGGTGGCGTCGGAGCAGTCCCCCAGCCAGGCCTGCACCCGGACCATGCGGTGCGGGGCCAGGAGGGTCAGGGCCAGGATGCCCAGCACGCTCAGCGCCAGGAAGGTGAGGAAGACCCCCCAGTGGGTGCCGGCCACGTACAGCACCGTGGCCAGCACGATCGCGAGGATGATCGCGGTCCCGAGGTCGCTGCCCGCCATCACCAGGCCCAGCAGGAGCAGGCCGCCGGGCAGCACCGGGATCAGTGCGTGCCGCACCTGGGTGACGAGGCGGTGCTTGCGCTCCAGGACCGCCGCCGCCCACAGGGCCAGGGCGAGCTTGGCGGCCTCGGAGGGCTGCATCCGGAATTCGCCGATGCCCAGCCAGTTGCGATTGCCGCCCACGGTGACGCCGAGCGGGGAGAACGCGACCAGCGCGAGCAGGATCACGGCCACGCCGAACGCCGGCCAGGCCATCGCCTTGAGGACGCGCACCGGCAGGCGCGAGAACACGAGCAGGGCCGCCACGCCCGCCACCGCCCAGGCGCTCTGGCGCAGGAACAGCGCGTACGAGCCGCCGCCGGTGCCGATCGCCTCGACGGAGGACGAGGAGAGCACCATGACGAGGCCCAGCACGGTCAGCAGGGCGGTGCAGCCGCTGATGAGCAGGACCGACAGGTCGAGGGCGCGGCGGCCCTCGAGGACCCGCCACATCCGGCGCAGGAGCCGCTCCCGGTGCTCGGGGGCGTCGTCGTCCGCGCGGGGACGGACCGGGCGGAGCTCGATCGGGGACATGGCCCTCCTCACGGGGGAAGCGAGACGGTCGGGTGGGCGGCGGGTCAGTCGGCGTCGGGCGCGGCGTCGTCGGGCACGTCCCAGCCGTGCTCGCGCATCAGCCCGGCGACGGCCTCGATGAACGCGTCGCCGCGGGCCGCGTAGGAGCGGAACTGATCCATCGACGCCGCGGCGGGCGCCATGAGCACGGTGTCGCCGGGGCGGGCCAGGCCGTCGGCCACGCGCACCGCCTCGGCCATCACGGCCGCGCCGTCGGCGGGGCCGGTGCCGTCGGCCGCGGCGAGGGGGGCGTGGACGGGGACCTCGGGGGCGTGCGCGGCCAGGGCAGCGCGCAGGGCCGAGGTGTCCCTGCCCAGGAGCACCACCGCGCGGAGCCGGTGGGCGTGCGCGGCCACCAGCTCGTGATAGGTCACGCCCTTGGGCAGGCCGCCGGCCAGCCACACCACGGAGCTGAACGCCGCCAGCGACGCGTCCGCGGCGTGCGGGTTCGTCGCCTTGGAGTCGTTGACCCACATGACGTCGCGGGAGGTGGCCACGAGCTGGATGCGGTGCTCGCCGCGGTCGTAGGCGCGCAGGCCCTCGGCCACGGCCGCGGGGCTCACCCCGACGGCCCGGGTCAGCGCCGCCGCGGCGGCCGCGTTGGCCGTGGTGTGGCGCGGCGCCACCGGGCCCAGGTCGGCGCGCTCGGCCAGGGCGATCGCCTCGTGGCGCCGGTTGTCCAGGAACGCACGGTCCACGAGGATCCCGTCCACGACGCCGATGTCGGACAGGCCCGGGGTGTCCGTGGTGAAGCCGATCGCGCGGCAGCCCTCCTGGACGTCCGCGCGCTCCACGAGGGTGCGGGTCAGCGGGTCCTGCTCGTTGAACACGCAGGCCACCCGCGTGTTCGCATACACCTTGCCCTTGGCGGCGGCGTACTCCTCCATCGAGCCGTGCCAGTCCACGTGGTCCTCGGCCAGGTTCAGCACCGCCGACGACGCCGGGGCCAGGCCGTGCGTCCAGTGCAGCTGGAAGCTGGAGAGCTCGAGGGCGAGCACGTCGAAGCCCTCCGGGTCGCGGATCGCGTCGAGCACGGGGGTGCCGACGTTGCCGCAGGCCACCGCCCGACGGCCGTCCGCCCGCAGGATGGCCTCGACCATCGTCACGGTCGTCGTCTTGCCGTTCGTGCCCGTCAGGCACACCCAGTCGGCGGTCTTCCGGCCGGCGCGCTCGCGCAGCCGCCAGGCGAGTTCGACGTCGGACCAGATCGGCAGGCCCGCCGCGTGGGCGGCCATCAGCAGCGGCTGGTCCGGCCGCCAGCCCGGGGAGGTCACGACGAGGTCCGCGGCGGCGCCGTCGACCTCGGGCAGCGCCTGCGTGGCCGCCCGGTCCAGCAGGACCTCGCGGACCCCCACGATCCGCAGGGTCTCGGCGCGCGCCCGGTTCTCCGGCCCGTCATCGCCGTCCACCACCACGACGGCGGCGCCCAGCTCGGCCAGGGTGTCGGCCACGGAGAAGCCGGTGAGGCCCAGGCCCGTGACGACGACACGCAGGCCGGCCCACCCCGGAGCGTCCCAGGACGTGAGGTCGGCGGTGCGGGCGGTGTCGGCGCGGGGCCGGCGCACCGGTGCGGGCGCGGCGTCGGACGCGGGGCCGGTCACGGGGTCACCCCCGCGAGGCCGCCCTGGCGGATGAGCCAGTCGCCGTAGAAGATCGCGAGCCCCACGGTGACGCACATCAGGGACAGCAGCCAGAAGCGGACCACGACGGTCACCTCGGCCCAGCCCTTGAGCTCGAAGTGGTGCTGCAGCGGCGCCATGAGGAACACGCGCTTGCCGCCGGAGACCTTGAACCAGCCCACCTGGATGATGACGGAGAGGGTGATCGCGACCATGAGGCCGGCCAGCACGGCCACCAGCATCTCGGTGCGCGTGAAGATCGCGAAGCCGGCCAGGGCGCCGCCCAGGCCCAGGGAGCCGGTGTCCCCCATGAAGATCTTGGCCGGGGAGGTGTTCCACCAGAGGAAGCCCAGCAGGCTGCCCGTGAGGATCGCCGCGAGCAGGGCGAGGTCCATGGGGTCGCGGACCTCGTAGCAGCCGCGGGTGCCCTCGAGCGCGCAGGACTGGCTCGACTGGAAGAGCGATATCAGGACGTAGGCGCCCGTGATCATGGCGGTGGCGCCCGTGGCTAGCCCGTCGAGGCCATCCGTGAGGTTCACGGCGTTCGTGGTGGCGGTGGTGATGAGGTTCGACCAGATCACGAACAGGATGACGCCGATCGCGGGTCCGGCGAAGGCCAGGTCGAGCCACGGGATGTCCCGGGCGAAGGAGATCGCCGTCGAGGCGGGGGTCAGGCCCCGCTCGTCCGGGAAGTTCAGGGCGAGGACCGCGAAGGCGGTGCCGATCAGGGCCTGGAGGATGATCTTGCCGCGCGGCGTCAGGCCGAGCGAGCGCTGCTTCGTGATCTTCGTGAAGTCGTCCACGAACCCGACGAAGGCCATGCCCACCGTGAGCAGCAGCAGGATCAGGCCGGAGGCCGTGGGCCCGCCGAAGTCGACGCCGAACACCGCGAGCAGCCCGTGGGTGATCAGGTACGCCAGCACCATGGAGCCGATGATGACCGCGCCGCCCATCGTGGGCGTGCCGCGCTTGGTCTTGTGGGTGGTCGGGCCGTCGTCGCGGACGAACTGGCCGTATCCGCGCTTGACGAGGAACCTGATGAACAGCGGGGTGCCGACGGCCGAGAGGACCAGGCCGAGCACGCCGCCGATGAGCAGTCCGATCACGGTCGGGACTCCTTCGGGGAGGCGGAGGGGGCGGCGACGGCGTCGGCCGTGGCGAGGCGCTCGCCGAGGGCCGCGAGCCCGACGCCGTTGGAGGACTTGACGAGGACGAGGTCGCCGGGGCGCAGGTGCTCGGCGAGGAACGCCTCGGCCTGCGCGGCGTCGTCGACGAAGTGCGCCTCCTCGCCCCAGCTGCCCTCGTTGAGGGCGCCGATGTAGAGCGGCCGGGCTCCGGCGCCCACCACCAGCAGCTGGGCGATGTTCAGGCGCACCACGGACTCGCCCACGAGGGTGTGCTCACGGACGCGGGCATCGCCGAGCTCGAGCATCTCCCCCAGGACGGCCCAGGTGCGGCGGCCGCTGGAGCGGCCGAGGGTGGCCAGCGTCCGCAGCGCGGCGCGCATGGACTCGGGGTTGGCGTTGTACGCGTCGTTGATGATCGTGACGCCGTCCGCGCGGTCGGTGCGCTCCATCCGGAAGCGGCTGGCGGGCCCGAGCCCGTCGAGACCACGGGCGATCTCGGCCGGGTCCATGCCGGCGGCGTGGGCGGCCGCGGCGGCGGCCAGCACGTTGTGCACGTGGTGCAGGCCGGTCAGTCCGGAGGCGACCGGATGCCGCACGGCGGCCTCATCCGTCCCGACCTGCAGGTCGAAGACGGGGCGCTCCTGGTCGTCGGCTCGCACGTCCCGTGCGGCGACGAGTCCCGACGCGCGGCCGGCGGCCACGTCCTCGGCCGCGCGGGCGACGCCCCGCTCGTCCGCGGTGAACCAGGTGATCGGGGCGGCGGTCCGTGCCGCCATGCCGGCGACACGCTCGTCGTCGAGGTTGAGGACGGCGACGCCCTCGGGGCCGAGGGCCTCCACGAGCTCGCCCTTGGTGCGCGCGATGTTCGCCACGCCGCCGAAGCTGCCCGCATGGGCGGTGCCCACCATGAGCACGACGCCGATGTCCGGGCGCACGATGTCGCAGAGGTACGCGATGTTGCCGACGTGGTCCGCGCCCATCTCGACCACGAGGAAGCGCGTGTCCAGCTCCGCCCGGAACACCGTGAGCGGCACGCCGACCTCGCCGTTGTACGAGCCGACCGGTGCGACGGTGGGGCCCTGGGTGGCCAGCAGGGCAGCGAGCAGGTCCTTGGTGGTGGTCTTGCCGGCCGAGCCGGTGATGCCGATGACGCTGGTCGGGGAGTGCCCCCGGACGCGGCGCACGACCTCCCGGGCGAGCGCGCCCATCGCGAGCACGGCGTCCTCCACGATGATCGCCGGGTGCGCGGCGCCGTCGGGGGCGTGTGTGACGTGCTCGGCGAGCACAGCGGCGGCGCCGGCACCCAGCGCGGCGTCGATGAAGTCGTGGCCGTCGGCGCGCTCCCCCGGCTTCGCCACGTAGAGCGTGCCCTCGGCGGTGACCTCCCGCGAGTCGGGGGTGACGTGCACCAGCACGGTGGCGGGGTCGAGGGTGGCCGAGAGCGTGCCGGACACGGCCTCGGCGATCTGAGCTGCGGTGAGAGCGATCATGACTCGATGACCTTACCCTCGCGGACTGGGCCGGAGCCCGAGGCGGAGGCCGCCGCGACACGGGCGGCCAGGGCCTCGCGCAGGGCCACCCGGTCGTCCAGCGGGACGAGCTCGCCGTCGTAGTCCATCGTGGTCTCGTGCCCGCGGCCGGCCAGGAGGATGCCGTCCTGCGGCCCCGCCAGCTCCACGGCGCGGCGGATGGCCGCCGCACGGTCGGCCACCTCCTCGATCACGACCGTGCGGCCCTCCTCCCGCGCGATGCGGTCGGCCTCGGCGCGGGCGCCGGCGAGGATGTGGGCGCGGATCGGGGCCGGATCCTCCGAGTGGGGGGTGTCGTCGGTGACGATCACCACATCCGCCGCCCGGGCCGCGATCGCGCCCATCACGGGCCGCTTGTCACGGTCGCGGTCGCCGGCGGAGCCGAACACGATCAGGGTGCGGCCGCGCGTCCCCGCCGACGCCCGGGCGTCGGCGAGGGAGCGCAGCGCCTGGACCATGCCGTCCGGGTTGTGCGCGAAGTCGACGACGGCGTCCGGCTCGCGGCCCACGACCTCCATCCGCCCCGGGACGGCGGCGGCCAGAGGGCCCTCGCCCGCGGGCACGTCCAGGACGGCGGCGAGCGCGTCCAGGTGCTCCTCCCCCACGGCGTGCAGCACGAGCAGGACCGCGAGGGCCGCGTTGGCCACGTTGAAGCGGCCCGGCAGACCGACGGAGGCCCGCAGCTCCCGGCCCGTGGCCGCGTGGCGCAGCGTGAAGCGGTGGCCGAGGCCGTCCGGCGCGAGCTCGGCGACCTCCCAGTCCGCCCGGAGGCCGGGGTCATGTTCGGCCAGGGCGCCCGGCGTCGGCGCGGCCGGCCCGAGGGCGAGCGTGGTGACGGGAACGCCGGCGGCCCGGGCCATGGCGACGCCCCAGCGGGGTCCCTCGCCGCCGTCGAGCGTGATGACGGCGTGGTCGGTGCGGGCGGGGTCGAACAGACCGGCCTTGGCCGCGAAGTACTCCTGCATCGAGCCGTGCATGTCCAGGTGGTCCTGGGTCAGGTTGGTGAACCCGGCCACCGCGTAGCGCAGGCCGGCGATCCGCTGGTACGCCACGGCGTGGGAGGAGACCTCCATGACGGCGGTGTCCACCTCCTCCTCGCGCATGAGCGCCATGAGGGCGTGCAGCTGGGTGGCCTCGGGCGTGGTGAGCGTGGAGGGGACCTCCCGCTCCCCCGCGCGGATCAGGATCGTGCCCACGATGCCCGACCGGCGCCCCAGGGCCTCGAGCAGGGCGGCGGCGAGGAAGCTCGTGGTGGTCTTGCCGTTGGTGCCGGTCACGCCGAGCAGGCGCGGGCCGGCGTCGCCCCCGCCGCCGTAGACGCGGGCCGCCACGGTGCCGGCGGCGGTGCGCACGGCGTCGACCTCGAGCACCGGGACGTCGACCAGGCCCTGCTCCGCCAGGAGCGCGCGGCCCGCCGCGTCCGTCAGGACGCCGACGGCGCCGGCCTCCAGCGCCGTGGCCGCGAACGCCGCGCCGTGGGCGCGCGCCCCCGGAACGGCGACGTAGAGGTCGCCCGGGCGCACGACACGCGAGTCGAGGCTGACCCCCGTGACGCCGTCGGCCGGGGCCGCGCCGTGGACGTGGGCCGCGATCCCCGCCTCGGCCAGCGCCTGTGCGAGGGCGGGCCAGGGCGTGGCGGGGGTGTGGGAGGGCCGGAAGGCGGCGTCCTGCTGGGCCGGGGTCAGCGGCGCAGGGGGGTCACTCGGGGTGGTCATGGGGGTGCTCCTGGGGTGCTCGGGGCCGGAGGCGTGGGTCACCACGGCCGGTCCTGTGGATCGTCCACGAAGACGCGGTAGTCGTTCGGCTCGGCTCCGGTGGCGGGCACGTCCGCCTGGCGGAGCATGTACTCCATGATCGTGGCGGCCGCGATGGACACGTCCCGGGAGCCCTGCTTCGACGGCGGCCGATGCATGGACACGGACACCACGAAGCGGGGGTCGTCGAGCGGGGCGACGGCGGTGAAGCCGAGGTTGTAGCCGTCGTACGTGCCGGTGTCGCTCGCGGCCTCGGCGGTGGAGGACTTGCCGCCCACGCGATACCCGGGGATCGCGGCGGCCTTGCTGGTGCCCTGCGTCACGACGGTCTCCATCATGCGGAGCATCTGCGCCGCCGTCTCCTCGGAGACCACGCGGTGGGGCTCCGCGGACGACTCCCAGCGCTTCTCCGCGGCGTCGCCGTCCACCGTGGCGTCGATCAGCCGGGCCGGGATCAGCACGCCGCCGTTGGCGAGGGCCTGGTACATCTGGGCGGTGTGCAGGGTGGTCTGGGTGTAGCCCTGGCCGAAGGCCGTGGTCAGGCGCTGGCGGCCGTCCCACTGTTCGGGCGGGACGAGGACGCTGCCCGCCTGCTGCGGCAGGCCGAGGTCGATGGGCTGGCCGACCCCGAAGGAGCGCATGTACTCGTAGCGCTGCTCGTCCGTGATCTTCTCGGCGATCTGCACCGTGCCCGTGTTGTAGGAGCGCGCGTAGATGCCTGCCACGGTCATGTCGAACGTCGGGTGCGGGGAGAAGTCCCGGATGGTCTGCCCGTCGAAGTCCTGGCTGCTGGGGACGGTGAAGCCGTCCGTGGCGGTGACCTTCCCGGCGTCGACGGCGGCCGCGATCGGCAGCGCCTTGCCCGTGGAGCCCGGCTCGTACGGGGTGCTCATCACGGTGGAGGTGCGGAAGTTCCCCTCGGTGGCGTCGGGGTCGGCGGGGTCCACCGTGGTGGAGTCCGCCATGACGATCACGTCGCCCGTCTTCACGTCCATCACGACGGCGTTCGCCCACTCCGCGTCGTACTCGGCGGCGAGGGCGCCGAGGGTCTCCTGCGCGAACCACTGGGCGTCCTTGTCCACGGTCAGGCGCAGGTCGGCGCCGTCCACGGCCGGAACCTCCTCGAGCGGGGCGTTGGGGATGCGGATGCCGTCCGCGCCCACCTCGAACGTGCGGGTGCCCGGGGTGCCGGTCATGACGTCGTCCTGGCTGAGCTCGAGGCCCTCGAGGGCGGTGCCGTCGCCACCCATGAAGCCGATGATGCTGCCGGCGACCGACCCGTTCGGGTAGGTGCGGCGGTCCACCGCCTCGGAGAGCAGGCCCGGCACGTTGAGCGCCATGGCCTTGTCCCGCACCTCCGGGGTCACGGAGCGACGCACCACGGCGTACGGGCGGGAGCCGATGGTGGCCTCGCGCACCTCCTCCTCCGACATGCCGAGCACCTCGGCCAGGCTGGCCAGGCGGGAGTCCACGTCCACCAGCACGGTCTCCCGGGCCTCGCGGTCCCATTCGTTGAAGTCCTTGACGAGGCGCTGGTCCACGACGATGTCGTAGCGGCGCACGCTGGCGGCCAGCACGTCGCCGTCGCGGTCCAGGATGGACCCGCGCTGCGGCAGGGTCTCCTGGTGGGTCAGGCGCTGGTCCATGGCCGCCGCGGCCTGCCCCGTGGGGTCGATGCCCTGCACGTAGACGAGCCGCAGTGCGAGCCCGCCGAGCAGGACGAAGACGAGCAGGAGAAGGATGCGGGTGCGCACGGCGGGGTGCCCGGGAGCGGGCCCGACCGTCGATCCGCCGCGGGGAAGGTGCGAGGCGGGACGGTCGATCAACGGTCGGCGGCGTCCTGGTCGGGGGCGGCGGAGGCGTCCTCGCCGCCGAGGGTGCGCGGTCCCTCGATCTCGTCCTGGCCGTCGTCGGACGCCCCCTGGCGGACCGCGTCCGCGTCCGCCGGCGGCGCGACGTAGGTGGCGGAGACGTCGCCGTCCTGGGCCGCCTGGGCCTCGCCGCTGAACTCGCCCGTGCCCGCGTCCACGGAGGCGGTGCCGGCGGGGGCGACCATCCCGAGGGCGTCGGCGCGCGCGGCCAGGTTCTGCGGCGCCTCGAGGTGGCCCACCTGTTCGGCCAGCCGCTCATTGGTCTCGGTGACGGCCTGCTGCTCCTGGCGCAGGTCGAGGAGGGCGTACTGCCGGTTGGACATGGTGATGTTCATGACGAGCACCGCCGCGAGCGCGGCGAGCACCACGAGGACGCACAGCACGGTCACCCCGGAGCGGGATCGGGGCAGCGGGGCGGGCACCACCGAGAGCGGCGTGCGCTCCTGCGGAGCCGGCCGCGCGGGGGCGACGGGGGTCGACCCGGGGCGCAGCGACTCTGCGATCCGTGCGTGTGCGGCCATGCTCATCTCCTCGTGCAGCGTCATGCCGTGGTCCTGGACGTCCTGATCTTCTCAACCGCACGCACTTTCGCGGAGGAGGCGCGACGGTTCTCTGAGATTTCTTCTTCGGTGGGCTTCTCGGTGCCGCGGGTGAGCACCCGCACCACGGGTTCGTGCTCCTCCAGCACCACCGGGAACCCCGGGGGCGCCGTGGACGTGGCCCACGCGCTCAGATGCCGCTTCGTGATGCGGTCCTCGAGGGAGTGGTAGCTCATCACCACGAGGCGGCCGCCCACGTGGAGGGCGTCGAGGATGGCGGGCACGGCGGCGTCGAGGATGTCGAGCTCCTCGTTCACGGCGATGCGCAGGGCCTGGAAGGTGCGCTTGGCCGGGTGCCCGCCGGTGGCCCCCGCGGCGACGGGGACGGCCGAGCGGATCACCTCGACGAGGCGGCCGGTGGTCTCGATGGGGGCCTCGGCGCGGGCCCGGACGATGGCCCGTGCGATGGGGCCGGCGAAGCGCTCCTCACCGTCGCGACGGATGATCCGGCGCAGCTCCTGCTCGTCCAGCTCCGCCACGAGCGTCGCGGCGGAGCGCTCGGCGGTGTCGTCCATGCGCATGTCCAGCGGAGCGTCGTAGGAGTAGGCGAAGCCACGCTCCCGGTCGTCCAGCTGGTAGGAGGACACGCCGAGGTCGTAGAGCGCGGCGTCGACCTTCGTGACGCCCGCGGCGGCCATGGCCTCGGGCACCCGGTCGTAGGTGCCGTGGAAGGGGATCAGACGGTCGGCGAGGGGGCCGAGGCGCTCGGCGGCCATGGCCTGGGCGTGGGCGTCGCGGTCGATGCCGATGACGCGCAGCTGGGGGAACCGGGCCAGCAGGGCCTCGGTGTGCCCGCCCATGCCCAGCGTGCCGTCGACGGCGACGGGCGTGCGGCCGGCCTCGAGCGCGGCCTGGACGGCGGGGGCGAGGAGGTCGACGACGCGGTCCCGCATCACGGGCAGGTGGCGGTCCTCGGGGCGCGGCTGGCCTGCGTCCACTCTCGACCTCCTGCTCACATCGCGGTCCTGGCGGACCTCGGGCGGGATCCCCATCCGTCCGCCGCCGCGCCTGGCCCAGGGGAAGACGGGTCAGGTGCGGCGGCGTCGGCTGGAGGTCGCGCTCGAGGTCGGGTGGTCACGGTCAGAAGACGCCGGGCAGGACGTCCTCGTCGGTCTCGGAGAAGGCGGCTTCCTGCTCGGCGAGGTAGGTGTTCCAGGACTCCGAGTCCCAGATCTCCACCCGCGTCCCCGCGCCGATCACGGTCACGTCCCGGTCCAGCCCCGCGTACTGCCGCAGCGGCGCCGGCACGGTCACCCGACCCTGCTTGTCCGGGACCTCGTCCGACGCCCCCGAGAGGAAGACGCGGATGTAGTCACGGGCCTGGCGGGAGGACAGTGGAGCCGACCTCATCTGCTCGTGGACCCGCTCGAACTCACGAGCGCTGAACACGTAGATGCAGCGCTCCTGACCCCGGGTCAGGACCAGCCCCTCCGCCAGCTCCTCGCGGAACTTGGCGGGGAGGATCAGCCGGGACTTCTCGTCGAGCCGGGGGGTGTACGTGCCCAAGAACACGGCACACCCCCTGGCTCGTCGAGCGGTCCCTCCCGACCAAGGTCGGGACCCATGCTCTCTCCTTTCCTCCACATTACCCCACTTCCCTCCACCATCAACCCAGGAACGCGGGTCCCGGCGCCACGGGCGTGTCGAGGCTTCCGGGTCCGGCACGCCATCCCGCGGGTCCCGGGGCCGGCGTCGCCGTGGAGGGAAGTGGAGGACCGGTGGGCCCCCGGCGGAGGGCCGCGGCGACGACGGGGCCTCGGGCAGCGCAAAGGCCCCGATCCGGAGCGGATCGGGGCCTGGAGTGGAGGAGGGTGGGGGCCCGGCGGGCCAGGCGCTCAGTCGCCTCGGGCCCGCCGCTCGTCCCAGCGCCGCTCGAGGCGGCCCATGAAGTCGCCGCCCCCCTGCCGTCTCGGTGCGCCCGACCGTCGGGCCACCGGGCCCGAGGCCCCGGAGGCGACGGCGCGCGGCCGCGTGGTCAGCAGGAAGATGCCGGCCCCGATGACGACGACGCCGAGCACGCCCAGCAGGATCGCGTGGTTGGCGACCCCGAGGACCACGACGAGCAGCCCGACCACTGCGAGGACGGCCCCGGCCACGACGCGACCCACGGGCAGCCGGTGCCGCCCCGTGTCCGCCATCTGGGTGGCCAGCCGGGGGTCCTCCGTGCGCAGCTGCTGCTCCAGCTGGTCCAGCATCCGCTGCTCATGCTCTGAGAGGGGCATGGCGACTCCTTCGAACGCGGCCTCCGACACCTCCGGGACCGGGAGGGGACGCCCGCGCGTCCGACTTGCCCTCCAGGATAGGACCTGCCGCCCCACCCCAGCCAGGTGGCGACGTCGCCGACCCCGGATCCCCTCACTCCCGGTCCGGGCCTCCGGTGCCCGGCCGCGGCGCGTCCCGGCGGGCGTCGGCGCGGGCCTCGCGGCGACCCAGCAGCGACGCCGGCCGCACGGCCGCCGTCGGGAAGCGTCGGGCGACGGCGTCCAGGGCGGCCTCGGCGCCGGCCCAGTCGCCCTCCTCCGACGCCGCGTCCTCCGTCCCCCAGGCGGGACCGCCGAAGAGCGCCTCCTGGGCCGGGGGCTGATCGGCCTCGTCCCCGAGGCGCTCGGCGCGCACGCCCACGAGCCGGACCGGATGCGGTCGTTCGGCGTGCAGCTCGCGGACGAGCCGTCGCGCCGGGCCGAGGAGGTCGTGGCCCGTGGCGGTCGGCCGGGCGAGGCGGGCGGTGCGGCTGCGGACCGACCCGTCCGGCGCCTTGAGGCGGACCGTGACCGCGCCGGCGGTGACCTGCTCCGCGCGCAGCCGGGCCGCGACCCGGTGGCACAGGCGCAGGACCTCCGGGCCGACGCCCGCGACGTCGACGGGGTCGACGTCGAAGGTGTGGTCCGCGCCGATGCTGCGGGCCGCCGGGCGCGGGGCGACGGGGCGCGGGTCGATGCCCCGGGCGAGCGACGCCCACTCCCGGCCGGCGGCCCCGAACGATGCCTCCAGCCGCGCGGGGTCCACCCGGGCGAGGTCGCCGATGGTCGCCACCCCCCGCCGGGCGAGCCGCTCGGCCGCCTTGGGGCCCACGCCCCACAGCCGGCCCACGGGCAGCGGATGGAGGAAGTCCAGGGTGCGCTCCGGCGGCACGATCAGCAGGCCGTCGGGCTTGGCCGCGGTGGACGCCGTCTTGGCCACGAACTTCACGGCCGATCCGCCCACGGTGCACGGCAGCCCCAGCGCGGAGCGGACGCGCTCCCGGATCAGGTGGCCGATGTGCTCGGGCGGGCCGAGCCGGCGGCGGGCGCCGGCGACGTCGAGGAACGCCTCGTCCACGCTGAGCTGCTCCATCACGGGGGTCACGTCCGCGAGCACGGCCATCACCTCGGCGGAGACGGCCCGGTAGAGCTGCTGGCGCGGCGGGATGACCACGAGGGGCGGGCACAGGGCGCGGGCGTGCGCCAGGGGCATCGCCGAGCGGACCCCGTAGGCCCGCGCCGCGTACGAGGCGGAGAGCACCACGGACCGGCCGCTCGGGGCGGCGACGGCGGCGGGACGCCCCTCGAGGTCGGGCCGTTCGCGCAGCTCGACGGACAGGAAGAACGCGTCCATGTCCACGTGCAGGATCGTCGCCTCCTCGCGGGGTGCAGCGGGCGCGGTCTCGGACATGGACCGAGCCTATCCGGGACCGGCGATCCGTCGCGCGGCGCGGCTAGGGTGGGGCCATGCCCGCCGACGTCGCCGTCCCCCGCCCCCGTCCCGCCGACCAGGACCGCTTCCGCGCCGCCGTCGCCGACGCCCTCGACCGCCTGCTGGCGGAGCACCGGGACCTCGCCCGGGACGTCCACCCGCTGACGGCGCCCCTCGTGGACGCGATCGCGGACCTGACCGCGGGCGGCAAGCGCCTGCGCGCCGTCCTGGCCTGGCTCGGCTGGCGGGCGGCCGGTGGCGAGGCGGAGGACCCCCGCATCGCCGAGGCGGGCGCGGCGTTCGAGCTGTTCCAGGCCGCGGCGCTGATCCACGACGACATCCTGGACCGCTCGGACACCCGCCGCGGGATGCCCAGCGTGCACCGCCGCTTCGAGTCCCTCCACCGGGAGGCGGGCTGGCGCCACGCCGCGGAGCACTTCGGCGTCTCCGCCGCGATCCTCGCCGGCGACGTCGCCCTGGGGATGAGCGAGACGGCCTTCGCGCGTGTCCTCGCCGGCACCCCCCGGGAGGACCGGGCGCGGGCCGAGCTCGAGCGGATGCGCTTCGGGGTGATGGCGGGTCAGTACCTCGACGTGGTGGCCGAGATGGCCCCGGCGGCGCGCGGTGCCCGCGAGGCCGAGGCGGCCGCCGAGGCGGTCGTGGAGCACAAGTCGGCGCGCTATTCGGCCGTGCACCCTCTGGCCCTCGGTGGGCTGCTGGCGGGGGCGGACGACGGGCTGGTGACCGCGTTCGCCCGGGTGTCGCTGCCGTTCGGCATGGCCTTCCAGTACCGGGACGACCTGCTCGGCGTGTTCGGCGATCCGGCGACCACGGGCAAGCCCGCGGGCGACGACCTGCGGGAGGGGAAGCAGACGGTGCTCATCGCCCGCGCCGTCGAGCTGCTCGCCCCGGACGAGGCCGCCGCGCTCGACGCGGACCTCGGCGACCCGGACCTCGGCGCGGACCGGGTGGCCCACTGGCAGGGCGTCCTCGAGGCGTGCGGCGCGCGCCGGGCCGTCGAGGAGCGGGTCGCGGCGCTCTCGCATGAGGCGGCCGGGGCCGTGGCGGGCCTGCTCGCGCACGGCGTCCCCGAGGACGTGAGCGCCGAGCTCACGCGGCTGATCGATGCATATACGTCGCGCCGCCACTGAGCGGCGACGGACCCCGCGGGCGGATCGTCGCCCGCGGGGCCGGCTCACCAGGCCAGGGCCTGGGCGCGACGCCGGATCTCGGTCTTCCGGCCGTCCCGGAGTGCGTCGATGGGCCGGCCGGGCAACGACTCGTCCTCGGTGAACAGCCAGCGGAGGGCCTCCTCGTCGGAGAAGCCGGCGTCGGCCAGCAGCACGAGCGTGCCCTGCAGGGAATCGAGCACGCCGGTCTCGGTGAGGAACAGCGCCGGCACGGACCGCACCGCGGGCTCGGGGCGACGCACGGCCAGCAGGCGGCGATCATGCACGAGGTTGTGGACGCGGGTCACGCGCTGGTCGAGGCGCTCCGCCACGTCGGGCACGGAGAGCCACTCGCCCACGAGGGCGTCGAGCTCGGCGGGGATCGCGTCAGCGGGGACCGGGGTGTCGGAGGAAGTGGTGCTCACGGGCGCCAGCCTACGTGGCCGCCGACGGGCCCGGCCCACCGCGCTCCGGACGGCATAGATCTCAGTATGGTCACGAAGATCACATTCCGATAACATCGCCGAGGCTCCACGGCCGGGCGCCGACGTCGTCGGTCGACCGCGGGGGGCCACGGGTCCCGCCCGTCACTTCCCCGTCGTGTTCCATCCGTCCGATCCGATGCCGAGGTCTGCCGTGTCCCACACCCCGTCCGCTCCCGCCGCCTGCGCTCCGTCCTGACCGGCGGCGCGGTGCCCCTGCTGCTGCTCACCGCTCTGCCCACCCAGGCCCACGCCCAGGAGGCGGCGGTGCACACCGTGCGCCCGGGCGACACCCTCACCCGGATCTCGGCCGCCCGCGGCGTCTCCGTCGCCGACCTGCTGCGGTTCAACGGCCTGGGCCTGGAGACCGTGCTCTACCCGGGTGACGAGCTCCGCCTGACCGGCGCGGCGGCCCCGGCCCCGGCCGCCGGGACCTACACGGTGCAGCCGAACGACGGGTGGTGGGTCATCGCCCGCCGCACCGGTGTCTCCGCCGCGCAGCTGCAGCGCCTCAACGGCATGGGTGAGTCGAGCATGCTCCACCCGGGCATGGTCCTGACCACGCAGCGCACGGCCGCCGCGCCGAAGGCCCCCGCGTCGACCACCCCGGCCACGACCCCGGCCTCCGCGCCGGCGTCGACGGCCCCGGCGGCGGCCGGCGGGACGGTCCGGTACACCGTGGTCTCCGGCGACTCCCTCTGGGGGATCTCCCAGCGGTTCGAGGTCTCCATCCCCCGTCTGCGCGAGCTCAACGGCCTGACGCGGGCCTCGACGCTGCACCCCGGCGACGTGCTCGTGATCTCCGACGGCACCCTCGAGGTGGAGCCGGTCTCCGCCGTCCAGGCGGTCGGCGACACCTTCCTCGGGCGCACCTACGCGCCGCACGTCACGGCCTCGGCGAACGAGAACCTACGCCTGCTGCGCTCCGTCCCGCAGCCCACCCCCGAGCAGATGCAGCAGATCGTCCGCGAGACCGCCGAGCGGATGGGCGTGGACCCCCGCCTGGCCCTGGGCCACGCGTACACCGAGTCCCGCTTCCGCATGGCCTCGGTCTCCCCCGGCAACGCCGTGGGGGCGATGCAGGTCATCCCGATCACGGGCGAGTTCGCCTCGGAGCTGGTGGGCCGCGAGCTGAACCTGCTGGACCCCCACGACAACGCGGTGGCCGGCATCGCGTTCATCAAGTACGTGCAGGACCGCACCCCCACCCTCGACCAGGGCATCGGGGCCTACTACCAGGGCCTCGGCGGAGTGCTGGACAGCGGCTTGAACCCGGAGGCACGGGACTACGTGGCCAAGGTGCGCGCCGCGATGGCGATGTTCTGATCCGCCGGCGGCGGGCCGCCCCGAGGGGGTCCGCCGCCTGTCCTACCCTGGGACGATGAGCAGCGCACGCCGGGACCCCCTCGTGGGGGGCATCGTCGACGGCCGCTACCGGGTCGTCGAGCGGCTGGCCCGGGGCGGCATGTCCACCGTCTACCTGGCCGTGGACGAGCGTCTCGACCGCCAGGTGGCGCTCAAGGTCATGCACCCGCACCTGGCGGAGGACCCCGTCCTCGTCGGCCGGTTCGAGCAGGAGGCCAAGACGACGGCGCGGCTGTCCCACCCCCACGTCGTCGCGGTCCTGGACCAGGGCCACACCGAGGCCGAGGACGGCGACGTGCTGGCCTACCTCGTGATGGAGCACGTGCCCGGCCGCACGCTGCGCGCCGTCATCCGGGACCGTGCACCGCTCTCGCCCCGGGAGGCGCTGCGGTTCCTGCGTCCGCTCGTCGACGGCCTGGCCGCCGCGCACCGCGCCGGGCTGGTGCACCGGGACGTGAAGCCCGAGAACGTGCTCGTCCGCGACGACGGCCGGGTGACGGTCGCGGACTTCGGCCTGTCCCGCGCCGCCACGGCCCACACCATGGCCGGGCAGGCCGTCGTGGGCACGCCCGCCTACCTCGCCCCCGAGCACATCGCCGGGGCGCCCGCCGACGCCCGCTCCGACGTGTACGCCGTGGGCATCATCCTGTTCGAGCTGCTCACGGGCCGCCAGCCGTACACCGCGGCGACCGCGCTGCAGGTCGCCTACCGGCATGTCCACGAGCGGGTCCCCGTGCCGTCCACGCTGCACCCCGGGCTCCCCGAGGATCTCGACGACCTCGTGCTGTGGTGCACCGAGCCGGACCCGGCCGACCGGCCCGCCGGTGCCGGCGAGCTCCTGCACCGCATCGACGCCGTGGCGGCGGGCCTGGACCCCGACGAACCGGACCGCCACCCCGCCGAGGGTCCGGGCGCGGAGCCGGCGGTGGCCGCCCCCGCCGCCGATGGCCCTGAGGACGCAGCCCCGGACGGGAACCTGCAGACCCGGGCCCTCGACGCCGGCGACCACCACGCGACGCGCGTGCTCCCCGCCCTGGCCGAGTCCGACCTCGACGCGGACATGACCGACGTCATCGACACCCGTGCGGCGACGCGCGGGGCCGACCGGCGGCCCGCCGCGCATCCGGCGGAGCCGATCGGCCCGCTCGGGCTCGACCCCGCTCCGGCGGACCGGCATCCGGGGCGCGAGTCCCCGCGGCGGCTGCGTCGGGCGGCCCGCCGCCCCGCCCTCGACCTCGGCCAGGGCACCGGCCGGGCCGCGGCGATCGGCGCGGCCGTGACCCTGCTGCTCACCGGCGTCGCCCTGCTGCTGGGCTGGACGCTGGGCTCCGGCGGCCTCGGAGTCGGTGGCGTGGCGGTGGTCCCCGACCTCGACGGGCTGGCCCGGGAGGCGGCGGAGGAACGGCTGACCGCCGCGGGCTTCACCGCGGCGGTCACGGCCCGGCACGACGAACTCCGCACGGAGGGCACGGTCGTCGCCAGCTCGCCCGCGGCCGGGGAGCCGGCGGGGCGCGGCACCCCCGTCGAGCTCACCGTCTCCGCCGGCCCCGCGCCGGTGCCGGTGCCGGACCTGACCGGCGTCGTGATCCGGCGGGCCCACGGCGTGGCCCGGGACGCCCGATTCACCGTGGAGGTCGCGGAGCGCCGCACCGATCCCGCGGTGCCGGCCGGGGCCGTGATCGAGCAGCACCCGGCCCCCGGCGAGCAGGCGACGCCGGGCACCGCGGTCCGCGTGGTGCTCTCCGAGGGCCGCGCCGTGCGCCCGGTGCCGGACGTGACCGGGCAGGATCCGGAGACGGCGCGCACGACGCTGGCGGACGACGGCTGGGACGCCCGCGTGCATCGCCTGCCGCTGCCGCTCGCCGGCCGGGGCGAGTCCCGGGTCCTGCACCAGTCCCCCGCCGCCGGGACCGCCCTGCCCGAGGGCACCGCGGTCCACGTCTGGGTCGGCTGAGCCGGGGCGTGCCCGGCCGCGCGGTCAGGCCCGCGGCGCGCGACGCTCGGGGTGGGAGAGGGCCTCGGTGACCTTGAACGCCATCTCCAGGGACTGCTGGTGGTTCAGCCGCGGGTCGCACAGCGTCTCGTAGCGGGCGTCGAAGTCGGCCTCGTTGATCGGGTCGGAGCCGCCCAGGCACTCGGCGACGTCGTCGCCGGTCAGCTCGACGTGCATGCCGCCCGGATGCGTGCCGAGCTCGCGGTGCACCTCGAAGAAGCCGCTGACCTCGTCCATCACGTCCTCGAACCGGCGGGTCTTGTAGCCGTTGGCCGCGGTCACGGTGTTGCCGTGCATGGGGTCGGTGACCCACACCGGCTCCAGCCCCGCGTCCCGGACGCCCTCGACGATGCCGGGGAGCACGTCCCGGATCCGCTCCGCACCCATGCGGGTGATGAAGGTCAGGCGGCCCGGCTCGCGCTCCGGGTCCAGCCGCTCCGCGAGCTCGAGCGCGTCCGCGACCGTGGTGGTCGGGCCGAGCTTCACGCCGATCGGGTTGCGGACCCGGGAGAGGAAGTCGACGTGGGCGCCGTCCACCTGGCGGGTGCGCTCGCCGATCCACAGGAAGTGGGCGCTCGTGGCGTAGGGGTCGCCGCTGCGCGAGTCCACGCGGGTCAGGGCGCGTTCGTAGTCGAGCAGGAGCGCCTCGTGGGCCGAGTAGAACTCGGTGCGGCGCATGGCCTCGAAGTCCACGCCCGCGGCGTTCATGAAGCGGACCGCGCGGTCGATCTCGGCGGCCATCTCCTCGTACTGGGCGTAGGCCGGGTTGGCCATGAAGCCCTGGTTCCACTGGTGCACGCTGCGCAGATCGGCGAAGCCGCCCTGGGTGAAGGCGCGGACCAGGTTCAGGGTGGAGGCGGAGGTGTGGTACGCCTGCACCATCCGTCGGGCGTCGTGCCGGCGTGCCTGCTCGGTGAACTCGTAGCCGTTCACGATCTCGCCGCGGAAGCTGGGCAGGGTGACGCCGCCGCGGGTCTCCGTGTCCGAGGACCGCGGCTTGGCGAACTGGCCGGCGATCCGGCCCATCTTCACGACGGGCATGGAGGCGCCGTAGGTCAGCACCGCGGCCATCTGCAGGATGGTCTTCACCCGGGCGCTGATCCGGTTGGCGGTGGACCCGGCGAACGTCTCGGCGCAGTCGCCGCCCTGCAGGAGGAACGCGCGGCCCTGGGCGACGTCGGCCAGACGGGCGCCCAGCAGGTCGACCTCGCCCGCGAAGACGAGCGGGGGCAGGGCGCTCAGCTCGGCGACGGCGGCGCGGTGATCGGCCTCGTCCGCCCAGGACGGCGCCTGCGCGATCGGCAGCGAGCGCCAGTGGTCCAGGCCGGGGATGTCGGCGGCGCCCTCCGAGATGGCGGTGCCGAAGGCCAGGATCTTCTCGCGGGGGTCTTCAGTCATGTGCACCAGGCTAGGGGCCGCGTGCCGCGCCCCGGTCTGGGCGTCCCCGGATGACGACGCGCGGGCCCCGCTCAGTCGCGGGCGCGTGGCGGAGCGGCCGTACGGCCCGCCTTCACGTCCGCCGCGTAGGTGTCCACGTACTCCTGGCCCGACAGGCGCCGGATGGCCTCCATGATCTCGTCCGTCACCTCCCGCAGCACCCGGGGGTCGCCGGCGGCCTCGGCACGGTCGGAGAAGTCCAGCGGCTCACCGAAGATCATGCCCAGGCGCCGGATCCGCGGCAGCACGTGGCCGATCGGCTGGACCCGGTCCGTGCCGATCATCGCGATGGGCACCACGGGCGCGCCCGAGGCCAGCGCGAGCTTGGCCACGCCGATCTTGCCGCGGTGCAGCCGCCCGTCCGGGCTGCGGGTGCCCTCCGGGTAGATCCCGAGCAGCCGGCCCTCCCGCAGCGCCTCGAGGCCCGCGTTCAGCGAGCGCAGGGACGCCTCTCCGCCGGAGCGGTCCATGGGCAGCTGGTTCGCGGCCTCGAAGAACCGGCGGGTGACCCAGCCCTTCACGCCCGGGCCGGTGAAGTACTCGTGCTTGGCCAGGAAGTGCACCTGGCGGTCGAGCATGGCCGGCATGAACACCGAGTCCGAGACGGACAGGTGGTTGCTGGCCAGGATCGCCGGGCCCTCGGCCGGCACGTTCCCGAGGCCCTTCACCCAGGGGCGGAACAGCAGGCGGGTGGCCGGAGCCACGGCGAACGTCTTGGCGGACCAGTAGAACGTGGACACGAGGGCCTTCCGGTCGGGGCGGTCGGGTGCCTGCCCATCGTATGGTCCGCCTGCCTTATCCTGGCACCATGCCCCGCCCCGTCGCCGTCGCCCCCGAAGACCTCCCCCTGCGCCTCATGCCCGCCGCTCCCGCCCGGCGCGACCACTGCGTCGTGCTCCTGCACGGGTTCACCTCGACTCCGGCCTCCGTCCGCGCCTGGGCCGAGGGGCTCGCGGCAGGCGGCTCCCCCGTGAGCGTGCCCCTGCTGCCGGGGCACGGCACCCGGTGGGAGGACCTCGCCGCCACCGGTGCGGACGAGATCCGCGCCGCCGTCCGGGCCGTCGTGGACCTCGAGCTCGCCCGACACGGCCGCGTGGTCATGGCGGGCATCTCGATGGGCGGCGCCCTCGCGCTGGACGCCGCCGCCCACCGACCCGTGGCCGGGGTGCTCGTGGTGAACCCCGCGCTGCGCTTCGCCAGCCCGCTCGCCCCCTTCGCCCCGCTGCTGGCCCCGTTCGTCCCCACGGTCGCCCCGATCGCGGACGACATCGCGGACCCGACGGCGCGCGAGCGCGCCTACCCCCGCACGCCGGTGGCCGGCGTCGCCGCCCTCGGCCGCATCCAGCGGGCCGCCCGCCGCGCCCTGCCGCGGATCACCGCTCCCGTGACGGTCTACCGGTCCGCCCGCGACGCCGTCGTGCCCGCCTCGAGCCACCGGACCCTGGTGCGGGGCCTGCGCCAGGCCCCCGTGGAGGTGGTGGGACTGCCCCGCAGCCGCCACGTCGCCACGCTCGACTACGACCTGCCGCTGCTGATCGACCACGGCCGGAGCGCGGTCGCCGCCATGACGACGCACTGAGTCGCGCCCGGACCCTGCCGCTGCCGGTTGTAGAGTGTGCGTGACACGACTCACACATACTTCCGTTCCGCCGACCATCGGTCGGCGGGACCGACCCGACGCCCGAGGAGTCCCATGCACGAGATCAGCGAGCCGTACCACCCCCGCCTGTCCCCGGAGGCGAACATCACGGACTTCCTGGAACGCCAGGCCACGGAGCGTCCCGACCACGGCCTCTTCGCGGTGCCCGACGCGCAGGACCAGTGGACGGACGTCTCCGCCCGGGACGCCCGCGAACGCGTGCGGGCCCTGGCCAAGGGGCTCATCGCCGCCGGGATCCAGCCCGGGGAGACGGTCGGTCTCCTGGCCTCCACCCGCCTGGAGTGGACACTGGTCGACTTCGCCATCTGGTATGCCGGCGCGGTCACCGTGCCCGTGTACGAGACCTCCTCCGTCAGCCAGGTGTCCTGGATCATCGAGGACTCGGACGTGCGCGCCGTCGTGACCGGGAACGAGGACCTCGCCAAGACGGTGCGGGACGCGGTGCAGCGCGAGGGCCTGCCGGAGCTGATCGGCCTGTGGACGATGGACCCGGCCGACGGCGCCCCCGGCTCCGGCCTCGAGGCGCTCGTCGCCCTGGGCGCGGACGTCACCGATGAGGAGCTCGAGACGCGCCGGTCCTCCGCCGGCCTGGCCGACCTGGCGACCATCATCTACACCTCCGGCACCACGGGCCGGCCCAAGGGCTGCGAGCTCACGCACGAGAACTTCGCGGAGCTCGTCAACCAGACCCTGTCCTCCTCGCTCGGCGACGTCGTCCGCGAGGACACCTCCACCGTGCTGTTCATCCCCCTGGCGCACGTGTTCGCGCGCTTCGTCTCGGTGCTCACCGTCGCCGCGGGCGCACGCTGCGGGCACGTCTCGGACATCAAGCGGCTCTCGGTCTCGCTGCAGACCTTCCAGCCGAGCTTCGTGCTGGCCGTGCCGCGCGTGTTCGAGAAGATCTACAACGCGGCGCTGCTCAACGCGCAGAGCGGCGGCAAGGAGAAGATCTTCCGCCGTGGCGCGGACGTGGCGATCCGCTGGTCCCGGGCGCTGGACTCGGGCCAGATGACGGCGCCCCTGCGGCTGCAGCGCGCGTTCTACTCCGCGCTGGTCTACCGCCGGATCCGGACGGCCATGGGCGGCCGGCTCGCGTACGCGGTCTCCGGCGGCGGCCCCCTCTCCACCGACCTGGCGCACTTCTTCCGCGGCGTGGGCGTGACCATCCTCGAGGGCTACGGCCTCACCGAGACGACGGCCCCCATCACCGTGGGCCGGCCGGACCGGCTGAAGATCGGCACGGTCGGACACCCCCTCGGCGGCAACCAGGTGCGGATCGCCGAGGACGGCGAGATCCTCACGCGCGGCACGTCGCTGATGCGCGGCTACCACAACCGGCCGGAGGCGAACGAGGAGGCCTTCGAGGACGGCTGGTTCCGCACCGGCGACCTCGGGGCCCTGGACGACGACGGCTTCCTCACGATCACCGGCCGCAAGAAGGAGCTGCTGGTGACGGCCGGCGGCAAGAACGTGGCACCGGCGATGCTCGAGGACGCGATCCGCAGCGACGCGCTCGTCTCCCAGGTGATGGTGGTCGGCGACGGCAAGCCCTTCATCGCGGCGATCGTCACCCTCGACACCGACACCCTGCCCGCGTGGCTCGCCGCGAACGGGCTGCCGAAGGACCTCGACGTCGCTGCGGCCGCACGCGAGGACGCGGTGCGCCGTCACATCCAGGAGGCCGTGGACAAGGCCAACAGCCTGGTCTCGCGCGCCGAGGGGATCCGGGAGTTCCGCATCCTCGACCGCGACTTCTCCCTGGAGGAGGGCCATGTGACCCCGTCCCTGAAGATGCGCCGGTCGGCGATCATGAAGGACTTCGCCGCGCAGATCGCGGACATCTACGGGGAGCCCGCCCCGCAGAACTGAACGCCCCTCGACGACGGCGCCCGGCCCCCGCGGCCGGGCGTCGTCGTCCCCGCGGGTCCGGTCAGAGCAGACCGGAGTCCGGCACGTCCAGGCCCAGCAGCGCGTTCTCGACGACCTCGGTGAGGGCCGGGTGGGGCCAGTACTGGCCCCGCGCGAGCCGGTGGGCGTCGATGCCGAACGCCATGCCGGTCACGAGCGGCTGGATGAGGTTCGCGGCCTCGTGCCCCAGGATGTGCCCGCCCAGGATCCGTCCCGTGGCCTTCTCCGCGACGACGGTGCACACGCCCTCGGTGTCCTCCATGGCCCAGCCGTAGGCGACGTCCCCGAAGGACTGGGTCTTCACCGTGATCGCGTCCGCGCCGTAGTCGGCGAGCGCCTGTTCCACCGTGAGCCCGACGGAGGCCGCCTGCGGATGGGTGAACACGGCCGCCGGCACGGGGCCGAGCGTGTTGGCGCGGAGGTCGTCCGGATGCTCCAGGTTGTGCGCGATGACGCGGGCCTCGTGGTTGGCCACGTGCTTGAGCTGCCACGTGTTGGCGACATCCCCGAGCACGTAGACCCCCTCCACCGGAGCACCGTCGGAGAGCGCGCGCTGGTGCTGGTCGCTGGCCAGGACGCCGCCGTCGGTGACGTCCAGTCCCGCGGCGGCGGGGTCGAGGCGGTCCGTGTTGGGCGTCCGGCCGACCGCGATCAGCACCGCGTCCGCCTCGATGGCCTCCTCCACGATGCCGGTCTGCTCCTGGCCCTCCGCGCGATCCAGGTGCACCCGGACCCAGCCGTCCGCGGCCCGCTCGGCGTCCTCGACCGGTTCGATCCCGGCCAGGGTCCACCCCGTGCGCAGGTCCCACCGTCGGGCAGCGATCTTCGTGAACGTCGTGGACACGGACATGTCGTGCTGCTTGAGCAGCCGGTGGCCGCGGTTGACCTGGACGACCTCGGTCCCCAGCCCGGCGAAGACGGAGGCGAACTCGCAGGCGATGAACCCGCCGCCCACCACGAGCAGCCGCCGCGGTAGCCGATCCATCCGCATGACGGTGTCCGAGGTGTGCACCGACGGCAGGTCCAGGCCCGGGATCGCCGGGAGGGTGGGCCGAGACCCCGCGGCGACCACCACCTGGTCCGCCGTGATCTCCCGGCCCGAGGCGGTGCGCACGCGGCGGGGGCCGACGAAGCGGACCTCCTCCTGGATCACGCTCGTGTAGTCCAGATCGTCCCGGCGGTAGCGGAGCCCGTCGCGGCTGATGCCGTCGATGCGCGTGAAGATGCGGTCCCGGATGGCCGGGAAGTCGGCGCCCGTGAACTCCAGCCCCACCCCGAGGCTCCGGGCCTCGGGGGGCAGCGCGGCCAGGCCGGCCGGGTAGGCGTACATCTTGGTGGGGATGCAGCCGACGTTCAGGCAGGTGCCGCCGAACGTGCCGGAGTCGGCGATCACGACGCTCCGGCCCTTCCAGTGTTCGCTGATCAGGGAGTTCCCCGATCCGGAGCCGATGATGAGCAGGTCGTGGTGTTCCGCAGAGGTGGCCATGCCTCCCAGGATAGGCACGGGCCCGGACGCGGTGGCGTCCGGGCCCGTGGGGCGGCCCGCCGGCGGCGGGCTCACGCGGGGCTCACTCGATCACGAGCAGCAGGTCTCCGCCGTTGACGGGCGTGACGCCCTCCGTGACCACGCGGCGCACGGTGCCCGCAGCCTGGGCCGTGATCGTGGCCTCCATCTTCATCGCCTCGATCGTGGCCACCGCCTGGCCGACCTCGACGGCGTCGCCCTCGGCCACCTGGACGGTGACCGAGCCCGCGAACGGGGCGGCGACGTGGCCGGGGGTGCCGGGGTCCGCCTTCTCCGCGGTCCGCACGGTGGACTCGATCGAGCGGTCCCGGACGGTCATCTGGCGCAGCTGGCCGTTCAGGGTGACCATCACCGTGCGCATGCCCTTCTCGTCCGGCTCGGAGACGGACATGAGGGTGGCGAGCAGCCGGACACCGCGTCCGAGCGAGATGACGTGCTCACGCCCGGGGACGAGGCCGTAGAGGAAGTCGCGGGTGTGCAGGGTGACGGTGTCCCCGAACTCCTCGCGGTGCGCCTCGAACTCCTTCGTGGGGCCGGGGAAGAGCAGGCGGTTCAGCACCGCGCGGCGGGTCTGTCCGGCCTCGGCGAGGGCGCTCGAGTCCTCCGCGGAGATCTCCACCATGCCCGCGCCCTCGCGGCGACCCTGGAGGGCCTTGGTCCGGAAGGGCTCCGGCCAGCCGCCGGGCGGGTCGCCGAGCTCGCCGCGCAGGAAGCCGATCACGGAGTCCGGGATGTCGAACTCCTGCGGACGCTCCGCGAACTCCTTCGGGTCCACGCCGGAGCCGACCAGCTGCAGCGCCAGATCGCCCACCACCTTGGAGGACGGGGTGACCTTGACGAGGTGGCCGAGCAGGTCGTCGGCCGCGGCGTACATCGACTCGATGGCCTCGAACCGCTCCCCCAGGCCGAGCGCGATCGCCTGCGTGCGCAGGTTGGACAGCTGGCCGCCCGGGATCTCGTGGTGGTACACGCGGCCGGTCGGGGCGGGCAGCCCCGCCTCGAAGGGCGCGTACGCCGAGCGGACGGACTCCCAGTAGGGCTCCATCGCGGTGGCGGCCTCGAGGCCGAGACCGGTGTCCCGCTCGGTGTGCTCGAGCGCCGCGACCAGGGCGGACAGCGGCACCTGGCTCGTGGTGCCCGCCATGGACGCGGTGGCCGCGTCGACGGCGTCCACGCCGGCCTCCGCCGCCGCGAGCAGGGTGGCCAGCTGGCCGCCGGCGGTGTCGTGCGTGTGCAGGTGCACGGGCAGGTCGAACTCGGCGCGCAGGGCGGTGACGAGCTCGCGCGCGGCGGCGGGCCGCAGCAGGCCCGCCATGTCCTTGATCGCCAGGACGTGGGCGCCGGCGTCGACCATCCGGCGGGCGAGGCCCAGGTAGTAGTCGAGCGTGTAGAGCGTCTCCTTCGGGTCCGTCATGTTGCCCGTGTAGCACAGGGCCGCCTCGGCCACGGCGGTGCCCGTGGCACGCACCGCCTCGATGGCCGGGGTGATCTGCTCGACGTCGTTGAGGGCGTCGAAGATGCGGAACACGTCGACGCCGGACGCCGCGGCCTCGGCCACGAACGCGTCCGTCACCTCGGTGGGGTACGGCGTGTAGCCCACCGTGTTGCGGCCGCGCAGCAGCATCTGGATCGGGATGTTCGGCAGCTCCGCGCGCAGCAGCTCGAGGCGCTGCCACGGGTCCTCGTGGAGGAAGCGCAGCGCGACGTCGTACGTCGCCCCGCCCCAGGCCTCCACGGAGAGCAGCCCCGGCAGGGTGTGCGCGACGGCGGGCGCGGCGGCCAGCAGGTCGCGCGTGCGGACGCGGGTGGCCAGCAGGGACTGGTGGGCGTCGCGGAACGTGGTGTCCGTGACGGCCAGCGCTGTCTGCTCACGCAGGGTGCGGGCGAAGCCCTCGGGGCCCTGCGCCAGCAGCACCTGACGCCAGCCGTGCGGGGGCACCGCGTCCTCGTTCCGGCTCGGGCCGTCGAAGGGCGAGCGGTCCGGCTCCTGGTGCTTGTCGCCCGGGTGCTCGGGGAGGCGGTCGCGGGGGTCGATGCCCTCGACGCGCGGGCCGTGCGGCTGGTTGACGGTGACGTCCACGAGGTACTGCAGGGCCTTGGAGCCGCGGTCCTGGGAGCGGTTCACCGTGGCCAGCTCGGGGTGCTTGTCGATGAAGTCCGTGGCGACGTCGCCGCTGAGGAACTGCGGGTCGTCCATCACGTTCATCAGGAAGGGGATGTTGGTGGCCACGCCGCGCACGCGGAACTCTGCCAGGGCGCGGCGCACGCGGCGCACGGCCGTGGCGTAGTCGCGTCCGCGGCAGGTGAGCTTGACCAGCATGGAGTCGAAGTGCGGGCTGATCTCCGCACCGGCGTAGATGGTGCCGCCGTCGAGGCGCACACCGGAGCCGCCGGCCGAGCGGTAGGCGGTGATGGTGCCGATGTCCGGGCGGAAGCCGTTGGCCGGGTCCTCGGTGGTGATGCGGCACTGGATGGCGAAGCCGCGGACCTGGAGGGCGTCCTGCGTGATGCCCAGCTCGGGCAGGGTGGCGCCGGCGGCGATGCGCAGCTGCGCGCCCACCAGGTCCACGTCCGTGACCTCCTCGGTCACGGTGTGCTCCACCTGGATGCGGGGGTTCATCTCGATGAACACGTGCTGGCCCGCACGCTCGCCCGCCGTGTCCACGAGGAACTCGACGGTGCCCGCGTTGACGTACCCCATCTCCTTGGCGAAGGCGACGGCGTCCCGGTGCAGGGCCTGCCGGATCTCCTCGTCCAGGTTCGGGGCCGGGGCCATCTCGATGACCTTCTGGTGGCGGCGCTGGAGCGAGCAGTCCCGCTCGAAGAGGTGCACGACGTTGCCCTCGCCGTCGGCGAGGATCTGCACCTCGATGTGCCGCGGCCGCAGGACGGCCTGCTCGAGGAACACGGTGGGGTCGCCGAAGGCGGTGTCCGCCTCGCGCATCGCGGCCTCGAGTGAGCCGCGCAGGTCCTCGCGGCGCTCGACGCGGCGCATGCCGCGGCCGCCGCCGCCGGCGACGGCCTTGACGAAGATGGGGAAGCCGATCTCCTCGGCCTGCTCCAGGAGCCACTCGACGTCGGCGCTCGGGTCCGAGGAGGCCAGGGTGGGGATGCCCGCACGCTTGGCCGCGCGCAGGGCCTCGACCTTGTTGCCGGTCAGCTCGAGGACGTCGGCGGGCGGGCCGACGAAGGTGATCCCGTTCTCGGCCGCGGCGCGGGCCAGGCCGGCGTTCTCCGACAGGAAGCCGTAGCCCGGATAGATCGCGTCGGCCCCGGCGTCCTTGGCCACGCGGATGATCTCGTCCACGTCGAGGTAGGCGCGCACGGGGTGGCCCTCCTCGCCGATGCGGTAGGCCTCGTCCGCCTTCTGGCGGTGGATCGAATTGCGGTCCTCGTAGGGGAAGACGGCGACGGTGCGGGCGCCCAGCTCGTAGCAGGCGCGGAAGGCGCGTACGGCGATCTCGCCGCGGTTGGCCACCAAGACCTTGGAGAAGACGGCGCCGGCTCCGGTCGACCCGGCCGCGTCCTCTGGAGGGGTGGAGTTCTCGACAGGTGCGGTCATGGTTGGGAGTGTGTCACACCGCGCCGGAGTTCCGCCTCATGTCGCGCACAGTCACCGCTGCGAGACGAAAGATGACTGACTCGGCCCTCCGGGGCGCCCCGCGGTGGAGGGTCAGGCGGAGCGGCGGGCCCGACGCCGCCCGGCCAGCTCGTCCCCCGGCTCGGGGGCGCCGACCACGCTCTCGCGGGGCAGCTCGGCGAGGCTGCCCTCGACCTCGCGCCACACGCGGCCGACGGCGATCCCGAAGACGCCCTGGCCGCCCTGGACGAGGTCCACGACCTCGTCCGCCGAGGTGCACTCGTACACCGAGGCGCCGTCGCTCATCAGGGTGATCTGCGCCAGATCCTCGACACCCCGCTCGCGCAGGTGGCCCACGGCGGCGCGGATCTGCTGGAGCGAGACGCCGGTGTCCAGGAGGCGCTTGACCACCTTGAGGACGAGGATGTCGCGGAACGAGTAGAGCCGCTGGGAGCCGGAGCCGGAGGCGCTGCGGACCGTGGGGACCACGAGGTCCGTGCGGGCCCAGTAGTCGAGCTGGCGATAGGTGATGCCGGCGGCCTTGCACGCGGTGGGACCGCGGAAGCCGACGTCGTCGCCCCGGGTCGCGCCCTCGTCGAAGAGCGTGCCCTGGGTGCCGAGCGCGGGGGGCCGGCCAGGACCTGCAGTGGGTGTCACGGGGAACCTCCTGGTGCGGGGCCCCCGGTGCGGGGAGGGGGACGCGACCGTCGTGTGCCGCCGGTGACCGTGGCGGCGCTCCCCGGTGACCGTGGGGAGGGCGACGGAGGCGCTCCGGGTGGCGGGGCCCTCTTCCCCTCGAAGGTACGCGCGGGTCCGGGGACGGTCAACGAAGCCGGCGGCGAGACCGCGCCGTGTCGCGCCGGCTCCGCTCAGGCGAAGTCCTCGGGGCGCACCGTGTCCAGGAAGTCGCGGAAGTCCTCGACGGCGCGCTCCTGGCCGGCGTCCTCCTCCCCCGTCCGCGCCGGCATGCCGGCGTCCGCGAGCACGGCAGGGCTGCCGAGCACGGGGGCGTCGGCGCGCAGGGCGACCACGACGGCGTCCGACGCGCGGGCGTCGACCCGGGCGCCCGTGGAGAGCACGAGCTCGGCGTGCACGACCTCGTCCCGGACCTCGGTGAGCCGCACCCGCACGACCTCGGCGCCCAGGGCGTCGACGGCGGCCAGGAGCAGCTCATGGGTGAGGGGCCGGGGCGCGCGGACGCCCTCGAGTGCGAGCGCGGCGGCGGCGGCCTCGGGCGCGCCCACCCACAGCGGGACCATCGTGCGGCCGGGCGGATCCACCAGCAGGATCACATGGTGCTGCTCGGGCAGCTCGACGCGCACGCCGAGCACGGAGAGCGGCACGTCGCCGACGTCGTCGGCGGGCACGGGGCGCGGCTCAGTCATCCCACTGCTCCAGCCCCTCGGCCACGAGGGCCGCGTGCAGCCGCAGGCTGGCCTGCGCGATCTCCCGTGCCGAGCGGGCCACGCGGGGGCGGGTGCCGGCATCGCGGCGGGCCTGCAGCGGGGCGACGGCGCGCTCCACCAGGCCCAGCTCGCGGTCGGCGGCGGCCCGCAGCGGGCGCAGGTGCCGCGGCTCCAGGCCGTGGCCCGCGAGCACGACGGCGGCCCGGGCCACGTCCATCGCGTGGCTCGGGTAGCCGCCGTCGGGATCGACGGGCAGGAGTGAGTACTGGTCCAGCTCGGCCAGCAGCTCCTCGCCCGCACCGGATTCGGCGGCGAGCTCGGCGCGTGTCCACGACCGGCGGCCCCCGGCGACCTCGCGGCCGAGCCGATCCGCGTCCGAGGACGCCGGGACCGCCGCGGTTCCGGGCAGGCCGGTGGGGCGTTCACCGCGGTCCAGCGCGGCCAGGTGTTCGGCGATCACCTTGAGCGGCAGGAAGTGGTCGCGCTGCAGGGCGAGGACGAACCGGAGCCGGTCCACGTCCTCGGGCCGGAAGCGCCGGTAGCCGGCGGGGGTCCGCTCGGGCAGGACGAGGCCACGCTCCTCCAGGAAGCGCACCTTGGACGCGGAGACGCCGGGGAATTCGGCTTCGAGGGCGGCCACCACCTCGCCGATGCCCAGCCGGCCCGCAGGGCGGGCGGTGGGGACGGCGTCGGGGCGCGGGCGCGGATCGGTCACGGGGATGGCGGCTCAGCCCCGCGCCGGTCCGGCGTAGTACGTGAGCCGGTACTTGCCGATCTGCACGTGCATCCCGGAGCGCAGCAGGATCTCGTCCACGCGGTCGTGGTTCACGAAGGTGCCGTTGAGGGAGTTCAGGTCCACGAGCCGATGGCCGCCGTCCTCGGCCCGGAACTCCGCGTGACGACGGGAGACGGTGACGTCGTCGAGGAAGATGTCCGCGTCCGGGTGGCGCCCCACGGAGACCACGTCCTCGTCCAGCAGGAAGCGGGCGGACTGGTCCGGGCCTTCGTGGGCGAGCAGCAGCGCGGAACCGGCCGGGAGGGCGCGGATCGCGTCCGACTCCTCGCGGGTGAGGTCCGCCGAGACCAGCGGCGCCAGCTCGGTGAGGTTGATGGCGGAGGTGGACAGGTCCGGTTCACGTCCGGGCTGGTTCATGGGGTGCTCCTGTGCGGGGGCCGGCGCCGCGGCGCCGGAGGGAGAGACGAAGGGGACGCCGTCGCCCCGCCGGCCAGCGGCGGGGCGAGGGCGGACGGGGCTCAGCTGGTGTGCGAGGCGTAGCCCTCGGCGTCCATGAGGCCCTCGAGCTGGGCCTCGTCCGCGAGGGTGATCTCGAACAGCCAGCCGCCCTCGTAGGGGGCGGAGTTGACCAGGCCGGGCTCGCCGTCGAGCTCGTCGTTGACGGCGGCCACGGTGCCGGAGACCGGGGCGTAGATGTCCGAGACGGACTTCGTGGACTCGACCTCGCCCACCGCGGTGCCCGCGGTGACCTCGGTGCCGACCTCCGGCAGGTCCACGTACACGACGTCACCCAGCGCATCCTGGGCGAAGTCGGTGATGCCCACGCGGACCGTGCCGGCGGCACCGGCCTCGGCGATCCACTCGTGCTCGGCGGAGTACTTCAGGCCTTCGGGGATGGAGCTCATGGAGTGCGCGTCCTTTGCGTGGTCGGGAGTGATGACGTCGTCTCGCAGACTACCGAGCGGCGCGTGATTCGCGCCACTGGCGCGCTCAGAGCACGCCGCGCATGCCGCGACGCACCGGCTTGGCGATGGCCAGCACGAGCAGGCCCACGCCCAGGGTGACCGCGCCGATCGTGCCGAAGTAGCCCACCTCGTTCTGTTCCGAGTAGGAGCCGGCCAGGGAGCCCGCCAGGGCCGTGCCCAGGGCGACGGACAGGTTGTACAGCGACACCATCATCACCGGGAAGCTGCGCGGGGCGACCTTGGTGGCCAGGGAGAGGCCCACCGGGGAGACGAGAAGCTCGCCCATGGTGCAGACGAAGAGGATCAGCGTCAGCCACAGCAGCGGCACGGCGACGACGTCGGCCACCGGGATGAACAGCAGGAAGGCGATGCCGATCAGGACGATGCCGATGCCGAACTTCACCGGCGTGGCGGGCTGGCGGGCGCCCAGCTTGGTCCACAGCGCGGCGAACACCGGGGCGAACACGATGATGAAGATCGGGTTGATGGAGTTGACCCACTCCATGGGCATGAGCCAGCCGAACAGGTTCCGGTCGAGGCGGTGCTCGGAGTACAGCGCGATCACGGTGAACTGCTGCTGGAAGAGGGCGAAGAACACGGACGTGCCGATGAACAGCGGGATGAACGCCTTCACGCGCGAGCGCTCCTCCTCCGAGACCTTCGTCGAGGTCAGCAGGACCGCGAAGATCGCGATGGCCGCGACGGCGGCGAGCACGACGACGGCGTCGGAGAGGTTGTCCAGGGTGATGACGTCCGTGAGGAACAGGGCCACGACGACGGCGACCATGCCCAGGCCGATCAGGCCCCAGCGGCCGTACTGCGACCGCGGCAGCGGATCCGGGACCCGGTGCACGGTGCTCGGCAGGTTCTTGCGGGTCAGGGCGTACTGCGCCAGGCCGATGGCCATGCCGGCGGCGGCGAGGCCGAAGCCCACGTGGAAGCCCATCGTGTCGCGCGCCAGGCCGGTGAGCAGCGGGCCGAAGAGGGCGCCGATGTTCACGCCCATGTAGAAGATGGAGAAGCCGGCGTCGCGCTTGGGGTCCTCGCGGGAGTACAGGGAGCCGACGAGGTTCGTGGCGTTGGCCTTGAGGCCGCCCGAACCGACGGCGACGAGCACGAGGCCGAGGGTCAGGCCCGGGACCCCCGGGACGAGGGCCAGCGCGATGTGGCCCAACATGATCCCGACGGCGCTGATGAACATGGTGCGTTCGGAGCCGAGCAGGCGGTCGGCGACCCAGCCGCCGAGGATGCAGAACACGTACACCATGCCGCCGTAGGCGCCGACGATGCCCGTGGCCACGGCCGGGTCGATCCCGAGGCCGCCCTCCGCGGCGGTCCAGGACATGTAGTACACGAGCATGGCCTGCATGCCGTAGAAGGAGAAGCGCTCCCACAGCTCCACGGAGAACAGGTTCGCCAGCGGGCCGGGCTGGCCGAGGAACGGGCGGCCGAGCCAGTCGGGGGTGGCGTCGTCGGGACGGGTGGCCGTCGACGCCGCCACGCGGGCGGACGGCTCGACGTCGGGCACGCGGCCCGCGAGAGGATTCTGGGGATTTTCCACCGATCTACTGTCCTCCCCTGAGGGAGCCAGAGCAAACTCCCCGCCCGATGACGCCGATCACATCCGCGGCCCGGGCGGCGTCCGTCCTAGAGTGGAGGCCGTGTCCGTCACCTCCGAGATCGCCCGTGCCCGCTCGCTCATCCGTGTGGTCCCCGACCATCCCAGCCCGGGCGTGGCCTTCCAGGACATCACGCCCCTGCTCGCCGACGCCCGCGCCCTGAGGGCGTGTGTTGAGGCCCTGGTGGCGCCGTTCGAGGGACGCTTCGACCTCGTGGCCGGCCTCGAGGCCCGCGGGTTCCTGCTCGCCGGGGCGGCCGCCGTCCTGACCGGCACCGGCCTCGTGCCGCTGCGCAAGGCCGGGCGCCTCCCGGCTCCCGCGGCCCGTGCGGACTACACGCTGGAGTACGGGACCGCGAGCATCGAGGTCTCCGAGGACCTGCGGGCCGGGTCACGGGTGCTCCTGCTCGACGACGTCCTCGCCACGGGCGGCACCCTCGCCGCCGGCCGGCGGCTCATCGAGGCGCGGAGTGCGGAGGTGGTGGGCGCGGCCTGCCTGCTGGAGCTCACGGCCCTCGGCGGCCGGGCCGTCGTGCCGGACACGCACGTGCTGTTCGCGGCCTGAACCGCCCCGCCCGACCGACGGAGAGTGGCGGACCAGGCTGCTCCGCGCCGGGTACGACGAAGCCGGAGCCCTGCGCTGCAGGACTCCGGCCTCGTGAATGTGGTCGGGCTGCTGCGAAACTACTGCCAACAAGCGCGGAGAACCGCGGAACTGGCCGAGCTCCTGGCCACGGCACGCGAGTCGACGCGGAGCCCGGGCGACCGCCTGGGCTGACCCCGTTTCGTAGGTCCAGTCGTTATGAGAGTCGTCCTGTTGCCCGCGGTCGCGGGCAGGGAGACTGGTCAGATCATGACGAACAGCAGGAAGCGTCACACCCCCGAGCAGGTCGTCCGTAAGCTCGGGCAGGCCGACAGGATGCTCGCCGATGGTCAGGACGTCGCGGCGGTGTGCCGGGAGCTCGGGGTGTCCGAGCAGACGTACTACCGGTGGCGGAACCAGTACGGCGGCCTCAAGGCCGACGACGCAAAGCGCCTGAAGGAGCTGGAGAAGCAGAACGCGACCCTGAAGCGTCTGCTCGCGGAAGCGGAGCTGGAGAAGRCCGCGCTCAAGGAGCTGGCTGAGGGAAACTTCTAAGCCCGGACAGGCGCCGCGCCGCCGTCGATCACCTCAAGCGCAAGTTGCGGGTGAGCGAACGGATGGCGTGCCGTCTGGTCGGGCTGAGCCGCTCCGCGTACCGGCGACCGCTCAAGGGCGACACGGTCGCGGACCCGGATCGGGCGCTCAGGGAGTGGCTGCGCGCCTGGGCGAAGGACCATCCCCGCTACGGGTATCGGCGGGCGTATCACGACGCCCGCGCCGAGGGGTGGGTGGTGAACCACAAGAAGATCCAACGCGGGCGTGTCAACTTGTCTGTGTAAGCGGGGTGGTCACAGGTAGGGGTTGATCCGGTCGGGGTAGGCCGCGGCGAGCTGGGCGAGGGCCTGCTTCCAGTTCGTGACGGCCTGGCCTTCGACGAGCCGGCCCTGGGCTTTGCGCTGGCCGGCGGGTTTGCCCCGGTCCCGAGCGCGTTCGGCGGCGCGTTTGTCTTCGATGTTGCAGATCGCCAGCCAGAGCAGCTTCACCGCCGCCTCGGTCGAGGGGAAGTGGCCGCGGTTCTTGGTCACCTTCCGTAGCTGGAAGTTCAGCGACTCGATGCTGTTGGTCGTGTAGATGACCTTGCGGAGCATGGGTGGGAACTGCAGGAACGGGATGAACCGCTCCCAGGAGTTCGCCCAGGTCGCGGCTGCAGACGGGTACTTCGTGCCGAGCTCGGAGGCCTCGAACTCGGCCAGCGCCTTCCTCGCGGTCTCTTCGTTGGGGGCGGTGTAGATCGGCTTCAGC